>CAZQTQ010000105.1:5436-8459 GCA_964596025.1 uncultured Rickettsiales bacterium | reverse complement strand
CTGGGGACGCTGGGGACGCTGGGGACGCTGGGGACGCTGGGGACGCTGGGGACGCCGATGGCGAGGCCTGATGGACGTTGGGCGAAGCGCTCTCTCGGTCAGAATTTTCTCATCGATCCGACGGTGGTTCGGCGCATTGTCGAATCTGCCGCCCTTCGGCCTGGCGATACCCTCGTCGAGATCGGACCCGGCCGCGGCGCCCTGACGACAGCACTACGGGCGCGGTCCGAGCGCTTTGTGTGCATCGAGAAGGACGACGAGTTGGCCGCCCACTGGAGGGAGTTCTTTGAGGGAGATTCCGGTGCGGAGCTGATTCACGCCGATGCCCTGCACGTCGAAGTCTCGGACCTGCCGTTTCCGGGGCCCTACTGCGTGGTCGCCAACCTCCCCTACAACGTAGGTGCCCGGATCGCTCTGCACCTGCTCGAAGATTGGGGCGACTCGCTGCTGTCGGCGACCCTCATGTTCCAAAAGGAGGTTGCGGATCGGCTCTCGGCGGTCCCGGGCTCGGGGTCCTACGGTGCACTCTCAGTCATCGTCCAGTCCTTCTGTGAGGTCTGGAGTCTCTTTGGGGTCTCACCGGAGTCCTTCCGGCCGCGGCCGAAGGTCGACTCGGCGGTGGTCCGGATGAGCCGTCGGCCGCAGGTCCTCTGGGAGGGGCTGGACTACGAACACTTCCGACGGGTGGTGCACGGAGCCTTCCAAGCCCGGAGGAAGACGGTACTTAACTCGCTGCGTATCGCCGGGGGCCTGACGTCGGAGACGGAGATTCTCTTGGGGGCACTGCAGGCGTCGGAGATCGATCCGGGCGCTCGCGCCCAACAGCTCGCGGTCGACGACTTCGTTCGTCTTGCCAAGACGATGGCCTAGCCGCCTGGGCCCGCGCTGCTCAAAGCCAGCTAGCGATTCCGGTATGGTGGCGCATCGCTGGAGCCGCCATGCGCATCGCCATCCTTGCTAAACCCGACGATCCCCGCGCCACGAACGCCACCCAGCAGGTCGCGGCCTGGCTCGCCGAGCGTGGCCATGAGCTGCTGGTCTACGAGGGAGCCGAGGGCACCCGGGGGCTGGGTCGCGCCCTGTCTCGGGATGCGCTAGCCGCCGAGGCCGAGCTTGCGGTCGTCCTCGGCGGCGATGGCACCCAGCTCCACGCAGCGAGGCTGTTCAGCACCCACGAGGTTCCCATCTTCGGCGTCAATCTGGGTCGCCTCGGCTTCCTTACCGATACCGGTCCGGAGTCCATGCTCTCTGTCTTGGAGCAGGTCTTGGCCCGGGAGACCATCGTCCAGCAGCGCCTGATGCTGGAGGGTGAGGTCTACCGTGCCGGCCAGCGGGCGATTGGCCCCTTCCTTGCCCTCAACGACATCGTCGTGAACAAGGCCGCACTGGCTCAGGTCGTGCGCTTGGAGACACACGTCGGCGGGAACTTCGTGTCGAGCTACCTGGCCGACGGCATCATCTTCGCCACCCCTACCGGCTCCACCGCCTACGGGTTGGCCGTCGGTGGGCCCATCATCGAGCCCAGCACCTCAGTCATCCTCGTAGCGCCGATCTGCCCCCACATGCTGACGAATCGGCCGCTGATCGTTTCGGCTGACTCCGTCCTGGAGTGCAGCCTGGTCGAGAGCCGGGGAGAGGTCTTCCTGACGATTGACGGCCAAGAGGGTTTCCCGCTGCAGTCGGGTGATCGCATCCGGGTTCGTCGCGCCAGCCACCAGGCCATCTTGATTCGAGCTCAGAGCGTCGACTTTTACGACACCCTCCGCACGAAGATGGGGTGGGGCTCGGGCTGAGCAGTTGCGCTGGGCCCCTTCAGAATCCGGGACCTTGCCAGAGTCGAGGATCTCAGCCACGGCTCTGGATTGGGCTATGAAGGTCCAACGGACCCCGCAAACAGCTCCGAGTTCGAACGCTCGGATCGGGTGGGGGGCTCCCCTTCGACCCCAAAGAGGGGGTAGGATGGTTGGTCTGTCGTCCCGACGGGCGACCTGTGAGGCACTAGACGGATGAAGATCACCTCGGCCGGCATCACCAATGTGGGGATGAAGCGGCAGAACAACGAGGACAACTACCTCATCAACGACGCCATAGGCGTGTACGTCGTTTGCGATGGGAGGCCACGCTGGGGGGGAGTTCGCGAGTCAGATCGCGGTGACGACCGTCGAAGAAGTTCTTTCGAACATCCGGGACGAGAAGACCGAAGCCGAGGGCTCCACTGAGGACCAGATCACCCAAGAGAAGTTGAAGTACGCGATCCGGCTAGCCGGCAAGCGGATCTACGACCGCGCCCAGGTAGAGCCGGAGTACCGGGGCATGGGGACCACGGCAGTAATCCTATTCTTCAGCCGCGGGATGGCCTACATCGCCCACGTCGGTGATTCGCGGGTCTACCTGATTCGTGGCGGTGAGATTACGCAGCGCACCGAGGACCACAGTTGGGTCAACGAGCAGATCAAGGCCGGCCTCATCACCCCCGAGGCGGCCAAGAACCACCGCTTTCGCAACATCATCACCCGGTCGCTTGGCTTCCAGGAGGAGGTCGAGATCGACACTCAGGTCCTGCGTGCGGAGCCCGGGGATCAC
Source organism: uncultured Rickettsiales bacterium (assembly GCA_964596025.1). Classification (GTDB taxonomy): domain Bacteria; phylum Myxococcota_A; class UBA796; order UBA9615; family UBA9615; genus CAZQTQ01. The sequence continues at coordinate 5,876 of CAZQTQ010000105.1, read as the reverse complement.
TACCTCCTGTGTTCGGATGGTCTCTGCAACCTGGTGTCCGACCTCGAGATGCGGGACCTGCTCGTCGAGCAGAGCTTCCAGGAGACGGCCCGCGACCTGGTAGACCTCGCCAACAACCGCGGCGGTGACGACAACATCACGCTCGTCATTGCCCGCGTGGACTCCATCGTCTGAAGGCCCTTTCGCGAGACTGCGGGAATGCTCTGCTCTCTCAATGGGCTGATATTGAGGCCGGTGGGCTAAAGTTGAGGCCGCAGAGACCGATGGCGGGAGTTGAGAAGGTCTTTGACAGGGTCTAGGAACCTTGTTAGATCACGCCGCTGGCCGCGAATTCGGGGCAAAGGGAGCTGTCGCTTTTGAGTACACGCATCGTCATCCGAGTGGAGCAGAACGGACGCATCGTCAGGCGGTTTGTCGTCGGTCGGGACCGGTTCCGCACG
>CAZQTQ010000105.1:0-5426 GCA_964596025.1 uncultured Rickettsiales bacterium | reverse complement strand
TGGGCTTACTCTTTCTCAGCGGCAGCATCGCCCTGGGGACCTATCAATTCATGTCCGTGCTGGGGAACTCCCCCTCGGCTCGGGCTGAGAACCTGCTCCTGCGCAGCCGGCTGGCCTCGACGGAGGGCCAGATGGCCCGGGTCGACCAGAGCCTCGATCGGGTGATGGCCTACGACAGCAAGATCCGCAGGCTAACCCGTGACGACAGCGGAGCCCGCGCCTTTGGCATCGGCCCCCTTTCCGAGCTTGAGATTGCTGCCGCCGAGCGCGACGGCATCGGGGTCTCTCTTCCGGGCGAGGAGTTGGGTTTTGGACAGCAGCGATCGCGCACCGATCTCGTGGGCATGCTGGACGATCTCGATCGTCGGGCTCGCCAGCTGGAAGAGCGCGTCATGCTCGAAGAAGAGAGCCTTCAGGAGGTCCGGGGCTATTTGGACGACCGAACCTCCCTCCTTCGGGCCCACCCCACCCTTTGGCCGGTGCGCGGCTGGCTGACCTCTCGTTTTGGTTGGCGCCGCAGCCCCATGAGCGGAGGGCGACGCCTTCACACCGGTATCGACATCGCGGCTCCGCGGGGTACGCCCATCATTGCGCCAGCCGACGCACACGTTGTCTTTTCCGGCTACCACAGCGCCTACGGAAACATGGTCATCCTCGACCACGGCTACGGCATGACGACCAAGTACGCACACAACTCGCGCATGTTGGTGCGGGTTGGGGACCGGGTGTATCGGGGGGACGTGATCGCTCGTGTGGGCAATACCGGTCGTTCGACGGGTCCTCACCTCCACTTCGAGGTGCATAAGGACGGGGTTCCGACCAACCCCATGCGCTACCTCAATCGGCGCTAGGTTCCCCTAGGCGAGAGGGTTGCTGGGCTTCGCCTCGCCGCCACTGGCTTCCGCTGTATTGGTCGTCGCTGCAGCCTCCGCGTCCTTGTTCATGCAGCACTTCTTGTACTTCTTGCCGCTTCCACAGGGGCAGGGATCATTGCGTCCGACCTTGGCGCCTACGCGCCGCACGGTGACAGGACGGGTCACCCGCTGGGGCCCGCCCTTGGGCCCGCCCAGCCGGTTGGCACGGGCCGCCGCCGCCGCGGCTCGCTCCGCCTCTTCGCGCTGCTGCTCGGCGAGGAGCGTCGCCTTTTCTTCCTCGGTCAGTGCCCGTTCGTGGCTGAGGTTCTCGAACAGCCGTTCCACGACCTGCTGCTCCCGAAGGTCCAGCATCATCTGGAACATGTCGAAGCCCTCGCGCTTGTACTCCAGCAGGGGATTGCGTTGGCCGTACCCGCGCAGCCCGATGCCGCCGCGGAGGTGATCCATGGCCTGCAGGTGGTTCTTCCAGAGCTGGTCGAGGACGTTTAGGAGGAAGTAGCGCTCACGGTAGCGGAGGTTGTCGTCGCCGATTAGCTCTTGCTTGTCCTGATACCAGGTAGAGAGTTCTCCTGTGATCTCGGTTGCGATCTCGTCAGGATGGCGTCCCAGGACCGCATCGAGGTCGTAGCTGAACTCGATCTTGAACTGGTCCGCGAGGACCTTGTTGAGGCCGCCGGGGTCCAGGTCTTCGGGGCCCCCCTTGTCTGGAAGGTGGCTGCGGCAAAAGTCGACCGCTAGGTTGTCCACAATCTCGGACAGCATCTCCTCGGTGTCCTCGCCCTCGATCACCTGCATCCGTAGGCCGTAGACGGCATCGCGCTGTTGGCTCATGACCTCGTCGTACTCGAGCAGGTTCTTGCGGATGCCGAAGTTGCGTCCTTCCACCTTGCCCTGGGCGTTCCCGACTGCCTTGCTGAGCCAGGGGTGCTCCAAGGGGATGCCGTCTTCCATGCCCAGACGCTCCATCATTCCCTTCATCCGATCGCTGCCGAAGATGCGGAGCAAGTCGTCCTCGAGGGAGAGGAAGAAGCGGCTGGAGCCGGGGTCGCCTTGGCGGCCCGCGCGGCCCCGCAGCTGGTTGTCGATGCGCCGGCTCTCGTGGCGCTCGGTGCCGACGACATGCAGTCCACCCAGCTCGAGCACGCGGGTCTTGTCCTGCTCACAGGTCTGTACGTAGCGCGCCGTCTCCTCAGCCAGCCGCTGGTCGTAGGCGTCCTGGCCCTCCTCTTCGGGGTTTCGGAGGCCGATCGCTTCCTTGGCCAGCGCATTGGGGTTGCCGCCCAAGAGGATGTCCGTGCCCCGACCGGCCATGTTGGTCGAGATGGTCACGGATCCCGGCCGACCGGCCTGGGCGACGATCTCGGCTTCGCTCTTGTGGTGTTTTGCATTGAGGACGTGGTGCGGGATCTTCGATGCAGTCAGCAGCCGGTGAAGTAGCTCGCTCTTGTCGACTGAAGCCGTGCCCACGAGCACGGGGCGCCCGAGCCCGCTCTGCTCCCGGATCTCTTCGACCACGGCGTCGAACTTCTCAGGCTCCGTCTTGTAGATGACGTCGTCCGCATCGTCGCGGACGCAGGGTTGGTTGGTCGGAATGACCGTTACCCCGACCTCGTAGATTTTCTGGAACTCGGCCTCTTCGGTGTCCGCGGTTCCCGTCATCCCCGAGAGCTTGTCGTACTTCAGGAAGTACTTCTGGTAGGTGATGGTCGCGAGCGTCTCGCTCTCCTTTTCGATCGCGATCTGCTCTTTGGCTTCGACCGCCTGATGCAGTCCATCGCTCCATCGCCGGCCGGGCATGAGCCGCCCTGTGAATGGGTCGACGATGAGGACCTGGCCGTCCCGAATGACGTAGTCCCGGTCGCGCTTGTAGAGGGTGTGCGCCCGGAGCGCCTGGTTAACGAGATGGAGGGTCTCAATGTTCTCGGTGAGGAAGAGGTTGGAGATGCCCAGGCGCTTCTCGACCTTGTCAATGCCCTCGTCGGTCAAGGTCGCGCTCCGGCTCTCTTCGTCCAGCAGGAAGTCAATCTCCTGCTGGAGGCCGGGAATGACCTTGTCGATCTCGTAGTAGCGTTCGACCGGTCGGTCCGACGAGCCGGAAATGATGAGCGGCGTCCGCGCCTCGTCGATGAGGATGGAGTCGACCTCGTCGATGATGGCGTACGAGTGTCCGCGCTGCACCATGTGTTCCAAGCTCAGCTTCATGTTGTCGCGGAGGTAGTCGAAGCCGAACTCGTTGTTGGTGCCGTAGGCAATGTCCGCTTTGTAGCTTGCGCGGCGGTCGGCATTGCTCAGGCCGTGGACGATGGTGCCGACCTCCATGCCAAGAAAGCCGTAGATGCGGCCCATCCACTCCGCATCTCGAGACGCTAGGTAGTCGTTGACGGTGATGACGTGGACGCCCTTTCCACTGAGGGCGTTGAGATAGGCCGGCAAGGTGGCGACTAAGGTCTTGCCCTCGCCGGTCTTCATCTCAGCGATCTGACCGTCGTTCAGGATCATTCCGCCGATCAACTGGACGTCGAAGTGACGCATTTCCAGGACCCGCTTGCCGGTCTCGCGAACCACAGCGAAGGCGTCTGGCAGGAGGTCCTCGAGGGAGGCTCCCTGGTCGAGCTTCTCTTTGAAATGGGCCGTCATCGCCTGGAGTTCGGCGTCCGACGCACCCTCATAGCTGGGCTCGAGAGCGTTGATCCGGGCCACCGCCGGCCGAAGCTTCTTGATGTTTCGATCGTGTTTGGTCCCGAAGACCTTCTTGATCACGTTGCCGATGGCCATGCTGCAAGTCCTTTTCGGGGCGTGCCGCTTTGCTGCAGACCCAAACCCGGCCCAGGGCCGGTCTGAGGGAGTAGGGGTGCCGCGTGCGGACGCGCGCCGTTCAGATAGCACAGCTTGGCGGGCTTGGCGCAAGAGGAAGTGGAGGGCTTGAGACCCAGGCGGGTAGGTGAAATGGGCTGGAGACACGTCTGTGCCCTATTCGGGGCGGCCTCTGGCTGCTAGATTGCCGCCCGTTCGAGCCTCCCAGAGAAGGCGCCGCGATCTGCGGAAGGCGCCTGAGCCTGGGCTGCTGCCGGAGAATCGATGCGACGCACACTTCTCGCCGCCCCCTGGTGCCTCCTCGTGTTCCTGGCGATGCCGCAGGCGGTCGATGCTACCAGTGCCATCTACGTCACTCCGGTCGAACAGGCACGCCTCAGTACCGCGGTGGTGGTCGCCACGATCGGTCGCTCTGAGGTGCGCGTGCATCCCGAGTGGAAACGCCCCATCACCGACACCACAGTGCATGTAGCGGAAGTGGTTGTGGGCGCGGCTCCGGAAACGCTCGTTATCGAGCAGATCGGGGGCACGATCGACAACCAGCGGCTGGTGGTGCCGGGCGACGCGCGCTTCGAAGTGGGTGAGCGCTGCCTCCTCTTCCTGCGGAAGGTGGAAGGGAACTGGTTCCTGACTGCGATGGAGCAGAGCAAGTACACCCTTGTCGAGACTCCCGGCGGGACCATGCTGTTTCGCCAGCTCAGCGGCGGAATGTTCGTGGTCAACGGGCAGGGCCGCCTCGAGGAATACGAGGAGCCTGGCTCCCTCAAGACGCGAAGTCTTCGCCAGATGGTCGAGCGGCTCCGCCGCGCGGCTACTGAGGCCAAGGAGGAGGGTCAATGAGGCGGACTCTGCTGCTCCTCGGTCTCTCGTTCTGCCTCTTCCTCGCGCCCACCACGGCCCAGGCTTGGACCGCACTGCAGAACTGCGGCGGTGGTCTGCTGAGCCACTGGCCGGCGGGCAATCCGGAGACCACCTTCTCCCTCAGCACCAACTACGCGAGCAACGATCTCAGCTCTACGGCGGTCGCGAATGCCTTCAACGGGGCCTTTGGTGAGTGGGGCAGCCCCGGCTGTTCCGCCTTCAATCACAACCAAGGCAGCTCCGTCTCCGGCGATCCGATGGGCAACAGCTCCGCCAACCTCATTGGCTTTTACGAGAGCAGCTGGCCGGCCAACTTCGGGACCACGACCCTGGCCGTGACCATGCCGAACTACTGGACGAGTGGTCCGGAGACCTGCGAGATCTTTGCGTCTGACATGGTCTTCAATGGTGCCAACCACACCTTCATCGATGGGTTTCCGTCCTGGAACGAGTCCGACCTGCAGTCGGTGGCAGCGCATGAAGCAGGGCACTGGCTTGGCTTTGACCACAACAACTATCCGGGAAGCACCCTGCAGTCCTTTTATTCCGGTGCCACCGATGAGCGCACCCTGACCTGCGATGACTCGGAGGGCGCCTGCGCGCTCTACCCCAGCGGCAGCAACTCCTGTACCGCCAATCGCTACTGCGATTGCAGCCTGAGTTGCGTCAGTGGTACCTGCGGTGGAACCGGTGACGACGACGACGCAACCGGTGACGACGACGACGCGACGGGGGACGACGACGCGACGGGCGACGACGACGCGACCGGGGACGATGACGCGACGGGTGACGATGACGCGACGGGGGACGACGACGCGACGGGCGACGACGACGCGACCGGGGACGACGACGAGGGGGGTGAGTGCTCGGGCTCGG
>CAZQTQ010000104.1:2321-11814 GCA_964596025.1 uncultured Rickettsiales bacterium | reverse complement strand
GGATAACTGATTGTATCTACTGAATGCACAGAGCGACTCCCATGCGTCTCCGCCATAGACTCGTGGCGCATACCCCCCAGACTCTTGTCGTGTGTGGTCGGCGCTGCCCGAGGTGGGGCGGTACCGGAGATCGTTGTCTGCATGAGCGCCTCCCGCTCAACAGGTCGGAGACGCATTCTCGGCCGGCCCGCTCGAAGCTGCCCTGAGCATCGTCATGGTGCAGCGGCAGGATTGGGCCGACAATGCTCCCTTCTTTTGGGAGGAGCCCAGCCATGCCCACAGTGTCGTTCGTTCGCGAAGGCATTCGGATCGAGGTGGGCCCGGGGACGACGCTTCGAAAGGCGGCCTCTCATGCGGGTGTTCGGCTCTACGTTGGGGTCTTCCGATTGCTCAACTGCCACGGTCGGGGACGTTGCGGAAAATGTCGGCTCCGCGTGGACGAGGGCGGGGACAATCTCTCGAAGGTGACGGCCAAGGAGCGGAGCTTGGGTCGCCCTCGCTGCGGCAGGCATCGGGGCAACCATGGGATCGATGAGTCCGGGCACGAGAGGCTCGCCTGCCAGGCTCGGGTCTGGGGTGATGTTCGGGTCTGGACCCGGCTGGCTGTGTGAGAGGTGAGTCGTGCCTAGCTCCCGTGAGCCCTCAGCGTCACCTGGCCCTGAGTTTGACGTCGTCATCATGGGTGGTGGAATCGGCGGCAGCTTTCAAGCCAGGCATCTAGTGTTGAAGGTTCCTGGAATCCGGGTCGCTGTGGTCGAGCCACAGTCGATGGAGGAGCTGGGCCGGATCGCGAAGATCGGTGAGTCTACGGTCGAGATCGCCGGCTCGTTCATGGTCCGGGATCTCGGTCTTGGGGCTTATCTGACCCGGCACCACTTGCCCAAGAATGGCCTGAATTTCCACTGGCCCAAGAAGGCCGAAGAGACCGCGACCATGGACGACTACTGGAGTGTCTGGGGCCTGCGTTAGCCCACTGGGCACGCCTGGCAGATTCACCGGGGCCGACTTGAGGTCGACTTGGTTCGCATGAACGTTGAGGCTGGGGTCACCCACTTCGAAGCCGAGGTGGTCGATTTCGACGTGGGCCTCGGGGAGGCGGTCCATGCTGTGCACATCGAGAGCCGCGACGGGGAGCGTTCGATCTTGCGTTGCCGCCACCTGGTCGACGCCGCCGGCCGGGCCTTCCTCACTGGCCGCAAGTTCAACAACATCCAGCGCAAGCCCAGGGACAAGCACGGCATCAAGAACGGCGCAGCCTGGGTGCGCGTTCGCGGCGTCGACCCGGGGCTGTTCCACGATGAGCAGGATCGTGGAGACACCGCGACAGTGCGCTACTACGGTACCAATCACTTCTTTGGACCAGGGCACTGGCTCTGGATGATCCCCCTCAGCCGGGAGGATATGGAACTGTCCGTTGGCGTGATGCATCACCACGATGTCTTTCCGGCACGCTCGGTCAACACCCGCGAGGGATTCCTCGGATTCCTCGAGGCCAACCATGAGGTACTCCACCGGATCGTTTCGAGCGGAGACGAAGTGGACTTCCAGTACTGGGGGGCACCGTCCCATACCCCCAAGCTGGTGTTCTCAGGCGACAGCTGGTCGGCGATCGGCGACGCCATTTACTTTGGGGACGCCTTCTACTCGGTGGGGATCTCGGCGCTCTGTGTGACCATTGACTGCACGACTGAGCTGATCCGTGCCGAATTGGCGGGTGACCCGGCTCTCGAGTCGAAGAGGGATGCTTTCAACCGCTACATCCTCTGGTTCGCCGGGACCAACGCACACACCTATCGGGATCACCCCAAGGTGCTTGGGAACGCCAGCATCATGAGTTGGCGGATCTATTTCGAGTACCTGTGGTGGTTCGGGGCGCTCGTTCCCAGCTTCATCGGCAAGTGGCATCTGGAGCCGGACTACATCGAGGAGCAGCTGGCCAACTGCCCCCGTCACCTGCACGCTGAAGTCTACGACGAACTCAACCAACTCGCCGCCGCCCAGGTCAACCTGGGCATGATGGACTGTTACCGAGCCGACCAGCTCCCATTCTGCGGTGATTTCTTTCCTGACCGGGCGCATGTGCCCTATCACGAGAACACACAGTACGGGCATCGTGAACTCAACATCTATCGGTCGGTCTCGTCCACCCACTACGTCGCCGCCATGTGGTGGCTCAAGCTTCAGGCTCGCGCTTACGGACCCGCATTGCTGTTCCGAAGACGCTTCTACTCGGTATTTGGCAGGTTGATGTGGCAGGCGGTCCGAATTCGGCTCCGCTCCTGGCTGTTCGATGGGGCTCTTGCACGCAGTCCCTGGAGCTCTCGGGCGGGCGGGCTCCAGAAGGCCTTTAGCGCTTATCGTCCCGCGACAGTGCTTCGTCCGTGGCCGGCGTTGGTTGCCAGGCAGCGACGGGAGTCTGCCCGGTCACGGATGGGCGACCGGGGTCCAGTGCAGCCGGGTCAACCCAACTGACCTCCTCCCCCCTCATCTGTAGGCTGAGGAACTCGCCCACTGCGAGGCAGCTGGTCACCCCTGCCCCCCCCAAGCCGGCGGCCCACCAGAGCCCTGGGATCTCCGGATCGGGACCTAGGAGCGGCAGCAGGTCGGGCGCGAAGGTGCGAAGACCCCGCCAGCCGGGCTTGAACTCGACTTCGCCGACTGCAGGGAAGGTTGCAGCGAGCTTATGGTAGGCCCGTGCTTCGCCGTCCCGCCTCGCGGGCAGGGTTGAGTCTTTCCCGCTGGGCGGGTCCTGGGGCTCCTGATCACAGGGTGAACAGAGCCAACCCGCTTCGGTGGACGAGAGGTACACTCCGGCGTCGTCGACCCAAACCCAAGGCTGCCTGGGACGCCAGAGGGGGTGATGTGCCACGGGGAAGAGGTGGCGGGCTACGGGCTCGAGGGGCCTGGAGATGCCGAGGTGAGATGCGAATCTTCCTGCCCACGCCCCGGCCGCCACTACCACCCTGCTCGCGTCGAGCCTGCCTGCGCTTGTAAGTACTCCGTTCACCCGCTGCTGATGCCTTGTGACTTCAGTCACCTCGGTATTCTTGAGGAGCCGGCCACCTGCTGATTCAAACTGGCGCGCCAGCGCGTCACAGAGAGTCGGCCCGTCCGTAGTGCCGTCTTGAGGGAGAAACCAGATGTGCTCGGCTCTTAGCTGGGCGGCCCCTGGAACCTTGCGACCGAGCTCCGTCGCCGTCAACCGGCGGACGGGAATGCCTTGAGCTGCGAGGGACTGCGCGGCTGTCTCGAGTGCTGGGTTGGCGCCGACGCTGGCGACCACACCGCCGGACCACTCCACAATGGCCTCTGAGGCCTCCGTACCGAAGGTCTCCCTGAGCACCGCCAGAGATCGGACTGCAAGGGCACGATGGGTGTCGTCGGCGACCAGCGATCGGAGCATGCCCGCGTTCTGGGCTGAGGCCTCGATGCCGGTCGCGTCGTTCTGTTCAATGACGACAACGTCGAAGTCTCTCGCTAGTGTCACCCCGGCTGCCAGGCCGACGACCCCTCCTCCTACAACGACGACATCGGCCCGGCCCAGGGCTGAGCTGCAGTCCGGTGTACACGCGCAAGTTGCGCAGTCCTTCTGAGAGTCATGGCTTTTCACGGAACAGTCTCCAACTCTAGTCTACAGGCGATGCACTTGACTCGCCTGGGCGATTCCAGGTCGGACGCCAAGTCGGCCCCAAGTCTCGCTCCGATCTCGCAGGGTGACAAAGACATCGGTCAGGGCTGCAGCCCGACCTGAGTCCAGCCTTCGTTTGTGAGCTGGTAGAGCCACCGGCTGTGGAGCCGGAAGGCACCCCTGGACCAGAACTCCATCCGTTCCGGGACTACCCGGAACCCGCCCCAGTGGTGGGGCCGGGGGACCGGCCCCACCGGGAAGCGCGCGGCAGCCTTGGCGACATTGAACTCAAGGCTCTCGCCAGAAGCAAAAGGCTCGGACTGACGGGATGCCCATGCGCCAAGCCTGCTGGCTCGGGGACGACTGGCGAAGTAGGCATCAGCCTCGGCTTCGGCAACCGCCTCGACCGGCCCCGAGACCCGGACCTGGCGTCCCAGCGATTTCCAGTGGACGAGCAAGGCGGCTTGGGGGTTGTGCTGTAGCTCTCGACCCTTCTGAGAGTTGAGGTTGGTGTAGAAGACGAAGCCGTTGGGGCCCCAGTCCTTTAGAAGCACCGTTCGGACCGAAGGCCTTCCACTGCTCCGATCAGCGGTCGCCAGGGCCGCGGCTTCAGGCAGGGGGACCTCTGATGCGGTGGCTTCCCCAAACCAACGAGCGAACAACTCGACTGGATCCAGATCATGGGGATGGGGCATGGGCAGGTACCGGATTGGCGAGGCAGCACCGAGCAGCGAACTATGGGCCTACGGCTGTGACTCGGATTCTTCGGACTCGTCCTCCGGTGGGGCCTGCTCGGGCTCTGCCACCTCAAGAACGAGCGGGGCGGTGTCCGCTCGCAACTCCGTCTGTATCGCCCAACCTTCGTTCGTGCCGCTGAGCGAGACGAGATTGGAGACGAAGTGGGCCAACGCCCAGTTGTCCTTGTCACCCAAGCTTACCCCCCACTCCGGCATCGCAGTGCCCGGGAGGCCGGAGTACACGGTGCGGAAGACATCGGACGGGGTGCTCCCCGAGCGGAGCTCGTTGAACAGGAAGTCCGGCGGCAGCAACATCGTCATCTGCTCGCAGCGGCCCATCCTGCAGGTACCGTCAGGGATGCTCTTGCAGTCGGAGTCCGACGAGCAACTGAGGTCCCCGTCCACGGGCTGGCTGTAGGTCGAGCTGAGCTTCGGCTCGCTCTGCCAGTAGGCCGGACGGTAATCCGCCGTCGCGGGCTTGTTGAACTCCGCTCGGTAGCCATTGATCTTGTCGCGGGTCACGTAGGCGGGGTGGCAGGAGTTGCAGGTGGCGAGCCCGTGGTAGATCGCCTCACCGCGGGCGATGGCGGATCTTGTGTCCCCCTCCCAAGGGTCTGTCTTCGCGGCAAGGTCTCCGGCCCGCTCCATGTCGGGATCCCGCCAGCCCTCACCCGCGGGCGAGAAGGTCTTGATGTACTGGATTACGGTATCGAGGCGACCTTCTGAGAGCTCCCATCTCAGCATCGCGGTGCCGTCCAGGCCAACACTCACAACCCGGGCCAGTTCCTTGTCGAGCGGCAGGCTGCCCTCGGGGGCGCCCGCGAACTTGTAGGTGGCCAGACGAAGGTCCCGGGGTTGCGTCTGGAGCCCCTCGGCGGCTGTTCCCCGGCCATCACCATCGGGCCCGTGGCACGACACGCAGTAGTAGGAGTAGACCTGGTAGCCGGAGTTGAGGGTCGCGGCGGCCACCGTCTCGCCCCCCAGCGTCTGGGGAGCGTCGAACGGTCCACTGGGGCCGGTCCCGCAGGCGATCATGGCGAGCAGGAGGGTTGTAATGAGCGCTAGCCGGAAAGGTACGCGATTCATCAGTACAGGTCTCGGGCGGCTCGTCGGAGCCAGTAGCAAAAGGTCAGGGCCATCGCGATTGGGAGGCCTGCCAGGAGGATAGAGGTGCGGTAGTAGGCTTCGCGGGCCTCCGCCTCGGCAGCTCCTGCGCAGTAAGGACAGGCCACGCCCGTGCCCGCCCACGCCAAGACGCAGAAGATGGCGACAAGCGCAATGGACGCCTTTTGTTTTGGAGTTGGGCTTGGGATCATGACAGGAACACCAGGTAGTAGAGGGGAGGCCAGATGGCGACAACGAAGGTCCAGAGGACCCGTACCGCCAGGAGACCCTCGTGAGATTCGGGAGTGTAGGGGCCGCCGGGTGCCACCCGTAGCCGCGCCCAGCACAGCACGCCAAGCGCCGCCAGGACGTGAAGCCCATGGCAGCCCACAATCGCGTAGAAGAGCGCCCCGAAGAGGCCAGCACTCGCGGTCAGGCCAAAGCCCAGTAGCCGGGCCCATTCCCAGCCCTGAACGAGCAGGAAGGCCAGGCCTGTGACGAGAGCCAGGTCGAACCACTTGCGGCACTGGCGGGTGTTGCCGTTGCGCAGCGCTGCGACCGCCTTCCACAGCGCGATGCCGCTGACCAGCAGGATGAACGTGTTCACACCACCCACCGCCACTGGGAGCCGAGGCTGGTCGGGAGGGGGCCAGAGGCCTGTCTGGGCGCGAAGCACCAGGTAGCTGCTGACCAGCCCCGTGAAGAGCATCAACTCGGTGCCAACGAACAGCACCATCCCCAGCACCTGGTTGGGGATGGAGGTCCGGGTCGGGGGGTGCCGGATCTCGATGACTGCTGCGTTGGTCACGGGGCTTCGATGATGGTCGTCGCGACGACCACGTCCGTGTACAGACCGCCAAAGAGGGCCACCAATGCTGCCAGCGACCCGATCACCAGCCAACGGATCAGCTTCGGCTCGACCTTGATGTGCATGAAGTGGTTGAGGACCAGAAAGGCCTTCACGCCGGCGATCACGAAGATGACCGTGACCATCACACGGCCTTCCATCAGGGACGGGAGGGCGAGGGACACGACCAGCGCGACGACCAGGACGGCCCAGATGGCCACGTAGCTTGTGTGGGATGAGTCGGACATGGGTCCTCAGTTGCTCAGGTAGAGGAGGGGGAACAGGAAGATCCAGACGATGTCGACCAGGTGCCAGTACATACCGACGTACTCGACGCGCTGCAGGTTCTCGCCCCGCCTCACTCCGAGCGACACGATGACCATCGCGGCCATCCCGCCGATTACATGGGCAGCGTGCAGCCCGGTCATCACAAAGTAGAAGGACCAGAACAGGTCCGAGACCGGCGTGAAGCCCTCGTGGATCTCGTGACTGTACTCGTAGACCTTGACGCCCAGGAAGAGGAGACCACCGAGGATGGTCACCCACATCAGCTTGAAGGCCCGTGCCGCGTCGCCCCGCTCCGCCGCCTCGTGGGCGAGGACGACACTCAAGCTCGAGGTCAACAGCACCAGTGTGTTGAAGGCCCCAGCGGCGACGACCGTGTGGCTGGCCTGCTCGGCCCACTCCGGGTGGTGGAGGCGACAGAGCAGGTAGATCGTCACCAACCCACCGAAGATCAGCACCTCGGACGCGAGGAACCACCACATCCCCATCCGGCCGGTCGGCACACCGGTAGATGGGAGGGGTTGGGGCAGGCTGCTCGCGTGCTCGGACATGACGGACTATTCCTTCCCAGCGGGGGCCTAGAGGGCTTCCTGGACCGAGGGATCGGAGTCCCCCTCGGGTGGCTCGTGTTGGGGCAGCCAGTCAGGGCCGTCGCCCGGAGGGCTGTAGACATAGGGGCCCCGGTAGACTTGCGGCGGCTCCGCGAAGTTGCCGTGGGGGGGCGGCGAGGTCGTGTTCCAGTCGAGGGTCGTCGCGTTCCAGGGATTGCTCCCAGCGACGGCGCCGCTCCGCATGCTCGTGAAGAAGTTGTAGACGAAGGGGAGCTGGGAGAGCAGCAGCCCGATGGCCCCGATGGTCGACAGCACCTGCATCCCGTCAGCCTGGGCCATGAAGTCGAAGTGGGTCCAGTTGGCGATGCGCCTGTGATGGCCCATCAGCCCCATCTGGAACTGGGGAATGAAGGTCAGGTTGAAGAAGGTGAAGGAGCCGATGAAGTGCAGCTTGCCCAGGGGCTCGTTCATCATCCGCCCGAACATCTTGGGGAACCAGAAGTAGATCCCGGCGAAGCTCGCGAAGAACGTGATTGGCACCAGCGTGTAGTGGAAGTGCGCGACGACAAAGTAGGTGTCGTGCAGGAACATGTCGGCTGCGGCCGAGCCGTTGAGGATCCCAGTGACTCCACCGATGAGGAACAGCGCGATCATCCCCAGCGCGAACAGCATCGCCGTGGTCAGGCGGATGGACCCTCCTACGAGCGTCGCCAGGTAGGCGAACATGTGGACGGCGAAGGGCACCGAGATCAAGATCGTGGTCAGCGAGAAGGGCCCCGCCAGCCTTGGGTCTATGCCGCTGACGAACTGGTGGTGGGCCCAGACTACAAAGCTGAGCAGACCCGCCACGATGATCGACCAGACAATCATGCGGTAGCCGTAGAGCGTCTTGCGCGAACCGGCGCAGAGCACCTCGCCCACCAGGCCCAGCGCCGGCAGCAGGATGACGTAGACCTCGGGGTGGCCGAAGAACCAGAACAGGTGCTGGAACAGCAGAGGGTCGCCGCCCTGTGCCGGTGCGTAGAAGCCGGTCCCGACCATTCTGTCCAGCAACAGGAGCACGGCGCCGGCGACGAGCGGGCCGACCGAGAGCATGAAGAGGATCGACGCGATCACTACCTCCCACACGAAGATGGGCAGATCCCAGGCCGACTGGCCGGGAGCCCGCATGTTGATCGCGGTGGTGATGAAGTTGATGCCGCCCATGAGGAAAGCGATGAACTCGAGGGCGACCGCCAGGATCCAGAGATGCACTCCCCAGGTGACGCCGCTGAACGCGGCCAGGCCCGACAGCGGCGGATACGAGGTCCACCCACCGGCAGCAGCACCACCCGGGACGAAGAAGCTGACTAGCAGCACGAGCGTACTGGTCAGGAACACCCAGTAGGACATCATGTTGAGTCGCGGGAAGGCCATGTCCTCGGCGCCGACCATCAGCGGGATCAGCAGATTGCCGAATCCGGCGACCAGGACCGGCATTGCGACCCAGAAGATCATGATCGATCCGTGCATCGTGACCATCGCGTTGTACTGGTGCGGGTCGAGAATGCCGTAGCCGGGGATGGCCTCACCGGGCCAGGCAAGCTGGTGGCGGAAGAAGTAGGACAGGAGGCCGCCAAGGATGGCCATCAGCAGCCCAGTGATCATGTACTGCTTTGCGATCACCTTGTGATCTGTGCTGAACACGTAGCGTTGGATGAATGTCTGTGGAGGGGCGTGGCTCATGATGGTCCTACTCAGCTGCCCTGGCGGCCAGCGAGCAGGGTCTTCTGCTCAGCGAGTTGCTGCAGCCAGGAATCGAACTCGGCACCGGTCTGGGCGACGAGGTGCCCCTTCATGGCGGTGTGAGATGCGCCACAGATCTCGGCGCAGGCGATGTCGAACTGGCCCTCTTCCTCGACCTCGAACCAACCGGGGATGCTGCGCCCGGGGACGACGTCGTGCTTTGTCATGAGCGCCGGTACCCAGAAGGAGTGCAGCACGTCCTTGCTCTCGAGCTGGTAGCGGACCACTCTGTCCGTAGGCACGCGCAGGTAGGTCGTGGTGTCGAGGTCGTCGTCGGTGTCGAGGACGCCGTCCGCGCCGGCATAGGTGAAGTTCCAGGCGAACTGCCTCGCCGTGATGCGAACGAGGAGCTCGTGCTCAGGGAGGTCGACCTTCACCTGATTCCAGACCCGGTTGCTCTTGACGTCGATCACCAGGTCGAAGGCCAGGATGATGGCAGCTGGCACCAGGATCCACGAGTAGCCGGCCCAGCCCTCGCCCGGGAGCCATGAGGCTCTGCGTTCACCGACCCGGCGGTAGCGGATGACCAGGTAGAAGAGTGCTGCCTCGCTCAAAG
>CAZQTQ010000104.1:0-2311 GCA_964596025.1 uncultured Rickettsiales bacterium | reverse complement strand
CGACACCCACCAGATCCACCGGATCAGGCCGTCGATGTCTGCACCGTAGGTTGAGATGAACTGGGGAAGGTCGCCTGGCATCCGCTGTCACTCCAACGTTGGACTTCGCCTGATTCCGGCTCAGAAACTCCGACCCCGAAAACAGACCACACGCAGGATGCTGCCCTCTGCAGCTGGGGAGCATGACAACCGTCAGCTTGGTCGCGATGTGTGAGAACCGTCAGTTCGGTCGCGGTGCATGACAACCGTCACGTCCGAGTCTCTCGCCAGTCTTAGGGTTGCCCCGACGCCATCCATTGCGGCCATCCAGAAACGGTAAGGAGCGCCTTCGTGAAAGCCTCTTTGAGGCCACCAGCCCCCCAGGCTTCGCCGGCTAACGACACCATCCAGCGCCACACCGTCGCGCGGATGTGTCGGAGCGACCTTCTTGAGCGCTTCACTCGGACCAGTCCGGTGGTTCCGGGCCTCTTGTTCGTTCCGGTCGTCGGGCTATCGGGCTGGGTAGGCCTCGCTCGTGCTGGGCTCCCGCTGTTCATCGTTTGCATCGCCTTGGGGCTCTTGCTCTGGACCCTGACCGAGTACTCACTGCATCGCTGGCTGTTCCACGTCCCCGAGCGTGGTCCAGTCTCCCGGTTCATCAACTTCACCTTCCATGGCGTTCACCATCAGTTCCCCGACGATCCGCACCGCCTGGTGATGGTTCCTCTGGTCAGCATTCCCCTCGCGGTGGCGTTCTGGTCGTCCTTCCATGCCGTTCTCCCTGCCTCCATGTCCGACGCGGTCTTCTGCGGGATGGTCTTCGGATATCTGGCCTACGACTACAGCCACTGGACGGCCCATTACGTCTCCGCTCCTTCAGCCCCCTGGGCCCGTCCGCTGGCCCGTCTGATGCGGGCTCAGCGCAAGCGACACATGCGCCACCACTTTGATGATCCCGAGCGGGGTTATGGCGTGTCCGTAGGGCTGTGGGACCGTGTGTTCGGCACCGACAACATGACTTAGGCCCAGGGTCGGGAGCGGACAGGCCCCTGGCGAGCGCATCGATCACCTCGACCTCGGGGCCCGCTTCCTACAGAATTCCTGCGACATAGAGCAGACTCAGGGGCTGAAACGCCCCGAGCGTGTGGACTCTGCTCAAGTGCTGCAGCATGCTCCAAGGCCACGTCAGGGAAGACTAGGCAGACTCTCAGTCCTGCAAGAACGCGGTCTCCCACGCCAACCTCCTGGTGTCTTCTGGCTCCACCTTCTTTTCGGGCAACAGGTCCGAGAGCCCAGACGACGACCTGGACCACAATTGCGATGGCTTCGACGGTTGCTTTCTCAGTGACGCCAGCTCGTCTTTCGTCGGGGAACTCCCGTGGGGCGCTAGCGGTTCCGTCGGTTCCTCGGCCGGGGACGGCGACGGGCTGGACGACCTGCTGATTGGCACCCAGCTGAACGACGAGGGGGGCGACGCCGGCAAGACCTACCCCCTCCTCAGCCCCTACCAGCCTCCGGGCCAATGCCTGACCGGTTGCAGCCACTGGCACAGGCCAGGACCGCCGCGAGCCAATGCTCGAATTTGGCGGGGAATGCGTAGCAGTCATCGACTTCTGGGAGCTGGACCTTCGTCCTGAGCAGTGCAGGCCGTGTCCACTGGTACAGCCTTCTTGGCAAGATGTGGGTTGGCTGGCACAGGCCTCGAGGGCGCTGCTCCTCCTGAGCTCCGGCCCTTCCCCTGAACTCGACCGACAGCTCGGGGGGTGCCGTGGCAGCCCCCAGGCTGCCCGGCACCGTCGAGCACCGTGCCGTTGTCATCCCAGTCAGATCAGGGAGTTGGATTAGGGGCCGACGGGAAGGATGGGTGTCCCGGTGGTCAGTGCCCTCGGCTCAGCAGGGACTTCGACGCGCGGATTGCCCTCGAGACATCCCCCATGTTCCGCATTCGAGTCAGGCCACGCAGGACCTGTCGAGGGCGGAAGTAGAAGGACCGATAGATCGACAGTGCATGGTCCTTGAGCTCGGCCGTCGAGAGCTCACAGTCCAGGAGTGGGAGTTCAATGAGATGTTGAGGATCGAGGGTATTGCGCCGCCAGAAGTCATCTTGAGTGCGCTCTACGTATTCCGTGTGGAGCGGGCTCCCTGGGAGCATGAAGATGGGCGAGACCTGAATGAAGTCCAGGTCGAGACTCAGGATGAAGTTCTTCGTCTCTTCGATCGTCTCTGCAGTCTCCCCCTGGTGCCCGATCGTGAAGAAGGCCATGACCTCCAGCCCGGCCTGCCTTGCCCAGTCCACCGCCTGCCGCATTCGTCCCGGGCCTCCCTGGAGCTT
>CAZQTQ010000103.1:11327-11939 GCA_964596025.1 uncultured Rickettsiales bacterium | reverse complement strand
GAGGCCTTCTAGGATCGAGGCACAGGGGCGGGATCTCCGCCCGATGCAAGGCAGGAGGACGGAATGCAGACGCTGGACAACCCCTTTGAGCGACGCCATAACCGTGGCTACAACTCCGCGAACGAGGACGACCTAGACCTCGAGCGACGTGAGCTGCAGCGACGCAGCACCTATCGCCTACCCCTTCGTCTGTGGACCGAGGGGCGCTCCGATGGGCGACTGGACTTCCACAACTGCAGCAACGTCTCGGAGATCGGCATGTTCGTCGAGACCCCCGAGACCTACGCCCTCAACGAGCTCGTCGACATCGAGTTCAACCTCCCGAACATCCCCGATCCCATCCGTGTGCAGGGGCGGGTGGTCTCCGTCATCGACGATCAGGCCCCGGGCGAGAACATCATGGGGAACGGATTCGTCTTCGAGTCGATCTCTCGTGCCGACCAAAAGGTCATCCGCAGCTTCATTGAGGCCCGAAACGAGACTGCACCCTAGGCCTGAACCGGTTCGGGCTCGGCGGAGACCGAGCCCTCCATCCGTAACCGCGTCGCCAGACGGGTGAAGCGCCGCTCCGCCCGCCGGTTTCCGATCGCCATGCGCAGGGCCTTGGGGTTT
>CAZQTQ010000103.1:7197-11317 GCA_964596025.1 uncultured Rickettsiales bacterium | reverse complement strand
ACAACAACGACGACGCGCTTTCCGCGGGTAACCGCCGTGTAGAGCAAGTTGCGCTGCAACATGCGGTAGTGCTGGGTCAAGAGCGGCACGACCACCGCCGGGTATTCGCTCCCTTGGCTCTTGTGAATCGTCGTCGCATAGGCGAGCTGCAGCTCGTCCCTCTCCCCCTCTTCGTAGCCAACCTCACGTCCGCCCTCGAAGCGGACGACCAGCTCGTCCGCCTGGCTATCACCCCGGAGTACCCGCCCGATGTCCCCGTTGCTGACGTCCTTGTCGTAGTTGTTCTTGATCTGCATCACCCGGTCCCCACAACGAAGGCGTGCCTTGCTTTCGGCCGGGTTCAGAGCATCCCGCAAGGCGGCGTTCAGGCCCTCGACCCCACAGAGCCCCTGCCGCATGGGGGCCAGGACCTGCACATCGTCGAGCGGGCTCAGACCCCAGCGATGTGGGATGCGCTCCTGGACAAGATGTACGACGGTCTTGAGGCACAGTTCCGGCTCGGGGCGCGGGATGAAGAAGAAGTCCCCAGTGGGATCGTCCGAGGGGCACAGTTCCTGACCGGCCAGAATACGGTGAGCATTGGTCACGATGCCGCCGGCCTCGTCCTGACGAAACACCACCTGGAGGCGGGCAAGGGAAATACACGCTGAGTCGATGAGGTCTCCGAGGACTCGGCCCGGCCCCACCGAGGGGAGCTGGTCAACGTCGCCCACCAGGACCAGCCGGCTCTCGGTCGGCAGGCCGCCGAGCAAGGCCTCAAAGAGAGCTATGTCCAGCATGGAAGCCTCGTCGACGACGAGCAGATCGCAGGAGATGGGTTTGTCGGGCCCGCGCAGGAAACGGCCCTCCTTGGGCGAATACTCCAGGAGGCGGTGCAGCGTCTTAGCAGGCCGTCCCGAGGCCTCGGACATGCGCCGAGCAGCACGCCCTGTCGGAGCGGCCTGGCACACCATGAGGCCTTTGGCTTCGGCCACTTCCAAGAGCCCTCGCACCAACGTGGTCTTCCCGGTTCCGGGGCCGCCAGTGAGGATGCAGACCTTCTCCGCCAGCGCGGTGCCCAGGGCCTGGCGCTGGGCTGGTGCCCAGGTGATCCCCACCCGGGCCTCGGCCCACTCGACTGCCCTGTCGACATCGCGGGCAATGGCCTTGCCGGGATGAGCCATCAGAGCCGTCAAGAGGCGGGCCACCTCAGTCTCCCGCACCTGCAACTCTTGAAGCCAGAGCATACGACCTCCCGAAGGGTCGATCTCTTCGACCAGTGCCCGCTCATCGACCAGATCGCACAGCGCGGATTCCAAGCCCTGGGGAGGCAGGCCCAAGAGCTCGGAGCACCGCTGGATCAGCTGGGCGTGAGGCAGGTAGCAGTGTCCATCTGAGGCCCCTTGACCGAGGGTGTAGAGCAACCCAGCCCGTTTTCGGTGAGGGCTGTCCTTCGCGATGCCCATCTGGGCAGCTACCTTGTCAGCAGTCAGGAATCCGATGCCTGCTACGTCGACGGCGAGGCGGAACGGGTTTTCGCGAACACGGGCAACGGTGTGCTCACCGTGGCGGCGGTAGACACGAGCCGCCAGACCCGGCGCGAGCCCCAGTCCCTGCAGGAAGATTGCCGCATCCCTCATGCCCCGATGTTCGTTCCAGCTCGACACGATGCGCTCAGCCCGAGCCGCCCCGATGCCCCGGACCTCGCGCAGGCGCTGGGGCGCATTGTCGAGGACCTCCAGGGTGGCCAAGCCGAAGTGTTCGACCAGCCGTCTGGCATAGACGGGGCCGATCCCCCGGACCCTCGAGCCAGCGAGAAAGCGCTCCAGCCCCTCCTTGGTGTCCGGCGCAAGCGGGAGGAAGCTCTCGACCTCAAGCTGCCGTCCGTAGCGGAGGTCATCGATCCACCGCCCCTGGACCCGCAAGCGCTCTCCTTTGGCAACCCCCAGCAGCAAGCCCTTGAGGGTGACAGCTGGCCCGGAGCCCACTACCTCGAGCCGACCGATGGTGAAGCCATTCTCAGGGTTCTGGAAGACGACATGAGCGAGCACGCCCTCAAGGGAGACCGGGTCGGTGGACGCGTCCGCAGACGGTGTCTTGCTTTGGGTTTCGGGGGGGGGCACAGGGGGCGAAGTGTAGCCCAAAGCGCTATGGTTCCCGCGCCGGATATAGCTCTGCAGACCCCTTCTCCAGGAAACCCCATGGCGCCCCCGACCGCAGCCGCCGAAGCCCTCCTCGCCCGCGCCCGGGAGCGACTCGTCTTCGCCCTGGATCTTGACGAGGCCGACGAGGCGCTGAGCCTGGCCCGTGACATCGCCTCCTCCGTTGGCTGGGTCAAGGTGGCGACCCGGCTCTACACCCGCGCCGGCGCGCCCCTGATCGAGTCCTTGCGTGCCATGGGCCTGCAGGTCTTCTTGGACCTCAAGTTCCACGACATTCCCGATCAGGTCGAAGGAGCCTGCGCGGCCGCGGCGCGGCTGGGGGTCGGCCTGATGACGGTGCACTCGGCTGGCGGTCGGACGATGTTGGAGGCGGCAGCGCGGGGCAGCGCCCGGGGAGCCGCGGAGGCGGGCTATCCCGAGCCTTGTGTCCTCGCCGTAACCGTTCTGACCTCTCTGGGGGCTGAAGACCTCGCCGACATCGGTGTGGACCGTCCCGTCCCCGAGCAGGTACGCGCCCTGGCCCAGTTGACGCACGCGGCGGGATGCGGCGGAGTCGTAGCCTCACCCCAAGAGCTGCCCATACTCAGAAACGCCCTCCCCTCCCCCTTCCGGATACTCACCCCCGGGATCCGACCGGCCGGAGCGGCTCGGGGCGATCAGAAGCGGGTGATGACTCCGGCTGAAGCGGTCCGTCTGGGCGCGGACTGGCTCGTCGTGGGCCGTCCAATCCGCACGGCTCCGGATCCAGTCAAGGCAGCCGATGCTATCGTCGAAGAGATGGCGGCGGGAGAAGCAGCCCGAGGCTGAGATCGAGGACCTGCACGGAGTGGACCGCGAACCATGACTGGTCGTTCGGCCCCCAGAAGACGTGTCTGAACCGCTCCGGCTGGAGGCCGTCCAGCAGACCCTTCTCGTAGTACTCCGCAGCCGCATCGACGCCGAAGCTCCAGCCGCCGTCGACCCCTTCCTCAACCGACTCCTCGCCCTGCCCGAACCCGAGATGCGGGCTCGATCGGTCACTGCCCAACTGCGGCGGGTCGAAGCACATCTCGGCCTCGCCCTCCTGCTAGGCCTCGTCGACCGCTCCCTGAACCAAGACGACCGGGCCCGGGCCATCCTGTTGGACCTGAGTACAGGGCAGCCGTTGGCGGAGGCCCTGGGCTATGAGGCCTCGCGCGCTCTGTACCAGTTGGCCAAAGACCGCAGCCTGGATCGGGTGGCTAACCTCTTCCTGAGCGCCGAGGACATGGGGTCCAAGCGTGGAGTGGGCCGAGGAGGGGCGGACAACGAGAAGCTACCCGACGAGAGTCTTGGCTGGAGAAAGCACCTGGCAAAGGGGCGGGATCGCCTCAAGCTCGACCGCCTGCTCTTCGACCGCAACCCGGCCGTAATCCGCCTTCTCCTCGACAACCCCCTCCTCATCGAGCGGGATGCGGTGCGCATCGCGGCTATGCGCCCCACCAAAGCGGCCTGCCTTGAGACCATCTTCCGCCACCCCAAGTGGATCCGCCGCTACCGGGTCAAGGTGGCCCTGGCTTCAAATCCCTACTGCCCCATCGACATAGCCCTCGCCTGCGTGCCTCATCTGATGGCGGAGCAACTGCGCTACATCGCCACCACGCAGAGGCTCCACGGGACGGTCCGTCAGACGGCACGGGAGATTCTGGACCGGCGGCAGCTTGCGGTCGATCCAGGGCCCCCCGGAGTACACCATCTCAGCGACGAGAAGCGAATGCTGCGGGAGCTCGAAGGGGGGCTGAGCGACGGAGACTTGGATCTCGCGGCCATCGCCCAGCAGCTGAAGAACTGGATGGCCTGAGCGAGCCGCTAGCTGGCTGCGTCGTCACCGCTGAGAACCGCCTCGGCTGGTTCGGCGGATGCCTCGGGAGCAGCGGGTGCACCGAGCTCCTCCGTGCTGCCCGTGACGTCCAGGGCGTCCGATTTCTGGGCGTCCTTGAAGGCCCGGATGCTCTTGCCAA
>CAZQTQ010000103.1:0-7187 GCA_964596025.1 uncultured Rickettsiales bacterium | reverse complement strand
CCGGCAACTTGCCGACACCGAAGAAGATCATCACCAACACCAACAAGAGAACCATCTCGAGCGGACCGGGGGCCCAGATGATGGCGGGGAGAGTGGTCATCGTCGTTCCCTTCAGCGAACTCGAAGCAGCGAGCAGCTCCTAGTGTAGCGCTTTGCTCTGGCGTCGTCTTTGGAGTCGCAGCCTCAGATCGCGGAGCGAAGGCTCGCTGGGCGAGCGGCCTCGACCCGAATGTAGCGGCCGTCCTTGACCACCCCGGAACAGAGAGTGGCGCCGACATGGTAGAGCAGCTCACGTGGGTCCTTGCAGCGGAAGAGGGCGAGGTCTGCGCGCTTGCCTTCGGCAATCTGGCCGCGGTCCTCCTCAAGCCCCAGGGCTTTGGCCGCCACATGCGTGACTCCGAGCAGGGCCTCAGTCCAGGTCATTCCGCAACCCAAGACCGCCATCTGAGCTGCAAGCAGGAGGTTGTTCGTGGGCGAACTGCCGGGGTTGTGATCAGTCGCCACTGCCATCTCCAAACCAGCCTGTCGGAACCGGCCTGCGGCAGGGAATTCGTCCTGCAGAAAGAAGGCGGCAGCCGGCAGGAGTACGGCGACCACCCCCGCGCTAGCCATAGCGGCCAGATCGTCGTCGGTGGCGTGTTCGAGGTGTTCGGCAGAGACGGCTTGCACTTCGGCGGCCAGGCCAGCTGCGCCGGTGTGGGTGATCTGCTCGGCATGGACCTTGGGTCGAAGCCCCAGGGCCCGAGCAGCCTCGAGGATGCGGCGGCCCTCGTCCACCGTGAAGGCGGCTTGGTCGACGTAGACGTCACAAAAGCGAGCCAAGCCGCGCTCAGCCACCTGAGGGAGCATCTCATCGATCACCGCGTCCACGTAGGCGGCGCGGGCTCGATCGCCGGTGCGGGCCTCCGCCGGCAGGGTATGGGCACCGAGGAAGGTAGGGATGAGTTCGGGGATGGAGCGGAGGTTGCAAGATCGAACCACTTGCAGCATCCGCAGCTCCTGACGGGTGTCGAGGCCGTACCCGCTCTTGACCTCAATCGTCGTGACCCCCTGGGAAGCGGCCTGCTCAACCCGCGCCTGGAGAAGATCCAGCAAGTAGGCGTCGCTGGCGGCTCGCGTGGCCTGCACCGTGCTCAGGATTCCGCCGCCTCGCCCCGCGATGGCCGCGTAGGTATCGCCACCGAGTCGTGCCTCGAAGTCGCCGAGCCGGGAGCCGGCGTAGAGCATGTGAGTGTGGCAATCCACCAGACCCGAAGTGACGAGATGACCGTCAAGGTCCAGGGTGATCGGCTCGGGTCCTTCGGCAGGCGGCAGCTCGCTCTCAGGCCCCGCATAGACGATTCGGCCCCCTCGGCAGAGGACTGCAGCGTCCCGGACGAGGCCAAGTGGCCCCTCGCCCTGCCCGTCGATCCCCGTGACCAAGGTACCAATCCCCTGGAGCAGGAGGGACTGCGGCGCGGTTTCCAGACTCATGACCTCAGCCGACGGCGCGGAGCCTGGCTCAGCTCTCTTCGTGGTTGTCCTTGCCGGTGGGGCAATCGGGATCGTCCCCGTCGATGTGGCCGTCGCTGTCGTCGTCGATTCCGTTGTTGCACTGCAGCTGACTCGTTCCCGCCTCATTGGCTGCGCCCGAAGGACAGTCGGGGTCGAGGGCATCGATCCAGCCGTCGCCATCGTTGTCTGCGCCGTCGGCACAGCTGCCCCCAGGGGGACCCTCGGACTCGCTACTGGGATCGACGAGGCACTCTGGGTCGAGGGCATCGATCCAGCCGTCGCCGTCGTTGTCTGCGCCATCGGCGCAAGCGTTCGGAGCCGAACCCTCCCCGCTGATGTCGTAGCCAGAGACGCAGTCCGGGTCGTCCGCGTTGGCGAAGCCGTCGCCGTCGTTGTCGAAGGGGCCAAGGCCTTCAGGTCCGGTGATCGCAGAGTCGGAGCACTCGAAGTAGTCGTCGAGTGTATCCAGCTCGCCCACGGTGTACATGCGCTCTCCCAGACCGCCGCCGTAGGGCTGGCAAGTCCAGTCGAGGGTATCGATCCAACCGTATTCGTTGTCGTCCTCGCCGTTGCTGCAGGTGTCGCCGCTCTCGTCGTTGTCGGCGCCATTCTCACAGCCCGGATCCTCGGAATCGACCATGCCGTCGCCGTCGTCGTCGATGCCGTCGTTGCAGTCGCTAAGGTACGAGAGGCCGCCCTCGTCGCTGCTCCCGGCATCGCTGCAGCCGGGGTCCTCGGGGAAGTCGGTCCACCCGTCGCCGTCGTTGTCGATGCCGTCGCCGCAGGACGCCTCTTCCAACGTGTCGTTGGGCTCGGAGCAGTCCGGATCGTCCATGTCGATGAGGCCGTCCTCGTCGTCGTCTTCAAGGTTCTGGCAGACCGCAGTCTCGTACTCGGGCTGGTCGTCTTCACCCTCGGCCGCGATGCAGGCCGGATCTGCGGGGAGACGGTTGCCCTCCGGGTCGTCACAGCCTGCGATATCGCAAAGCCCGTCCCCGTCGTTGTCCATCTCGTCGTAGCAGCTGTGCTGGTTGTGGAAGTAGCCCATGGTGATCGCGTTGGCGTCGAAGACCACCCGGGCATCGGTGTTGACGTCGAAGTCCTCACCGAGCTTCCAGCTCGCAGCCCGGTGGATCTCGATGCTGACCAAACCGATTAGATCGCCGCCTCGCTGGACCTCGTCGTCCGGTCGAAACGCGTCACCAATCAAGGGCAAGGTGGCGAGCGTCTCAGACGGGAAGTAGATGTAGTCGTCCCCCGCCCAGGCCCAGGCTGTCGCACTCCACACCGTGGTGTTCCCAAGGCCGGATGGCAGGCTCGTGTCCCGAACTTCGAGGGTCACCACGAAATAGGTGTCCTCCCAGCCACCCCCGGACATCGAATCGGTCCGAACATCGCTCGAATCGGTCTGGCCGCCAGGCAGAGAGAAGGCCCAGTCGACCGCCTCGGGGTAGGGCAGGAGCGCCGGGAAGCCAAAGAACTCCCGATCGTCGATCATCTGCCCGTTAAAGGGGCTGTCGCCGCCAAGGAAGGTACTGATGTCCAACTCGGGCAGAACAACGTACGGGGTTGCGTCATACGCCGAAGACCCGAGCTCCGGCGCGGCATCGGGAATCGTCAGATCGGCATTCTTCGCCGGCACCAGGTTCCCTCGGTAGTAGCCCTCGCCATAGGCGATGTAGACCGGCTCACCCCGAACCAGAACGTTCTCGCCGACAATGCTGTCGTCCTCGAAACCGGAGTAGACGTTGTTCTCCTCGTCGAGCCTCCAGTTGCCACTGGCGAGTCGATCCACATCCATATACCGACTGCCCTCGACAAGCTCGACGCTGTCAAGGCTCTCGACCACGATGCAGAACCCGTCGTTTTCCCAAGGGAAGTCCTCGAATTCATCGAAGCTCTTGCAGAGATGGACGTTGGTGTAGGTACCGCTCGGGAGCCCCAGTCCAGACGCTTCTTCGCAATCATCTTCGCTCGTCCCGTCGTCGACGCATTGAAGGAAAGCCACGTGTTCGGGCGCAACATCGGGATAATCCACGAGGTGCTCGCGGTCGGGCGTATCGGGCTCGAACCACTTCCAACGGAAGTCCAAGGGGATGCGGGTGTCGTTGAGCAGATCGTCGTTGCCTTCCCCGCAGCCCTCGCGCGACTCGCCGCACCAGGCGCCGACCCACTGGGCAACTCGTGCGTAGCGCGTGCCACTCTCATCGCCGACGGTGTACGGAATTTTCACCCACGCAGCGACGTTGTTCGAGCTCTGGGAGGTGTGGGGGTCCGGGACGTTTGGATCCGGCGCGATGGGGCTCGTAATAGGCCGCTTGCGCGCATAAGAGGTCAGCGGCTCGGCCGGATTGGACGTCGCCCTCCGCCGGAAGAAGGTCACCTCACTGCCGGCCCGGATGCGATCGCCCTGCTCCGGCGCCTCGAAGTTGACTGGAGGAACCTGAGCGGGGATGTGCGGGCGATCGATCGCATTCCAAGTAGAGCCGCCGTAGAACATGCCCGGGTTGCCGCCGTAGTAGAGCGAGGAGCGGGCCGCTTCACCGTTGAAGAAGATGCCGTAGCCCACCGGCTCGGGCCAATTGATGAAGGGCTCGGCCTGATAGAAGAGCGTGAAGGAGGCGAACTCGTCCCGGAAGAGACCCTCCATCCGCTTGCCGATGACAAAACCCGATTCCTCGTCGCCGTCGGCCGTCACGGCACCCAGAACGTAGTCGTAGCCCTCCTCGATGACGGACAAGCCGCTACCGCAGGAGACTTGAACGTCCACTACGCCACCGGACACCGGCCCGGGGGGGGTCAGGATGCGGAGGCGATCCGCCGCCGTCTCCATCAGAATCGCGGTCCGGCTACCGACGGAAACCAACGGCGTCTCGCAGGCGCCAAAGCTGCCGCGGATGGTAACGACGTAGGTCGAGAGCATCGAAGCGTGCTGCTCTTCCGCCGCCGCTAAGGCCGCAGTCTCGTCCTCCGTGGGCTCCTCGATCGCGGCCAGTTCATCGATGGTGGTCTGGAGGCTCTCCAGCTGCGGAATGACCACACTACCGCCGAGATTGCCGTTCTCGAACGCCGGATCGACACCCGTCAACTGCGGCCCCTCCCCGGTGAAATAGGGCTCACCGCCACAACCGGCTGCAGACACCAGCACGACGAGAGGAAGGAGAAGGACCGTGAGGCTTCGCAGGGCCATGACTTACTCCCAGTTCACCCGGCCGAACTGCACCTGAGCCAGCCGCAGCCGAACCGGGTTGATGTCGTCCGAGTTACCCACCTGATCGCGGACCAGGGGGACGGTAATGAGTTCTTCAGAGGTCCGACTGACCACAAGGACTGCGCCGGCGACGGTCGAAGTATCTACCTGTGACAGCAGAGCCTGCACTGCATCGGCGGGCACGACAAATTCGGCTACGCCGTCGCCGTCTGGGTCCGAATCCGGAGCCCGGCAGATCAGGTCGCCGCGGTGGTCGTCCGGGTCGCGGGAACCACCCACCGGACGGCACAGGCTATCCGCGCCGCACGAAGCCGTCGCGCTGCTGTGCCGGGAACACTTGGTGTCGGGAAGGAGCCACGTCGTCCCGTCTTCTGCCATGCAGCCACCTTCGTCGCACAGGCTGTCGGCGTCGTTGTCCAGGCCGTCGTGGCAGGTGTCCTCGGCCAGTGCATCGAGGCCAAACTCGTCGTTGCCGACCTCCAGATCCGGTTCGTAGCCCACGTCGCACCAGTCCGTCTTGGTCGCGTTGTAGTCCTCGAGCCAGTCGGCGTCCTTGGTGCCTTCCAAGGTGGCAGCTGGCACGCAGTAGTCGCCCGAGGGCGCATTCTCGCCCGTCTCCGCCTCGCCCAGGAGCTTGAGGGAGATAGTCACGAAGGACGGCGCGTCGGTCGTAGTCGGCGGGTCCCACTGGACGTGAATCACGCCGTCGTTCAGGCGCGGATCGGGAAGCCCTTGGGAGGAGGGGTTGTACTCCATCCGCTCCATGTCCTCGTCGTCCGTCCGGTTCGAAGCGAATACACCCCTCAAGTCATCCGGAGAGAAAACGACTGGATCGCCCGCCTCCTTGCCAACCTGCTCGTCGGCGGCGCTCGACGGCAGCGGGATGGAGGCGACCGGCGCACCCTCGGGCGGCAGCGCGCCGTCGAAGTGCATGGAAAGCTCTTGACCGAAGGCCCAGTTGTCCGGAAGCAGGGGGTGGCTCTGCAAGAGGCTGGCCGTACCGATGTAGTAGATATAGACGTTCGACGTGTTGGTGGGGTAGTCCTGCGGATTCCGGGTCAGCGCAAACTCGGTGCGAAGGGCGGGATCGCTGCTGCCGTTGGTCAGGGTGAGCTCTCCGCCGACGTCCACGGTGCGGAAGGAACCGAGCGGCCCGCGGGCGTTGATTTGGACGAGGCAGGCGTTGTCGACGTCCGGACCCTTGGGCGAGACGAGCTGGTACTCATCGGCAGCCACAATCGCCGGCTGGAAGAAGTAGGAGAAGCCCAGGACCGAGTTGAACGGATCGCTCTCGGGATCGGTAAATGCGCCGGCTGAGCTAAAGAAGCCGGTGACTCCGAGGTCCAAGTTCGTGCCTTTGATCTGGGTCAGGGCAACGTCGACGATGCCGCCGCGCGCCTCGGGTGAAGCGTAGAGATCGCCGGGGTCGAAGCCGACGCCGATGGGCTTGACGCCGGCCTCGCCGGTCTCGCGGGCGCAGCCGGCGAGGACAAGGACAAGGCAGAGCCCGAGCCAAAAGGCGGGGCGTGCCGTGGGAAGGGTGAGAAAAGCCATCGTTCCAGTCCTCCTACCAGCCGGTACCGAGGCCGAGGTAGAAGCGGAAGCCTGCGGGCTCCGCCTCATCGGATCGGTTGTTCAAAGTTGGGTCTGAAGAGTTGGTGTACACGCCGTCGCCGTCCACGTCGCCGCGACCCGACACCGGCATAAAGCCGTACGCAATTCGCGCAAAGGAACGCCATGGGCTCCGGTTCAGGAGGTTGGCGTCGAGCCGAATCTCCAGCCCCGCGTCGGCGAGGATGTACTGCCCGTTCTCCTCGGCCTCCATGCCCGGCCACTCGCGCTTTATGCCTGAGCCGGCCCGGTCCAGGCCGCCGCCAACTCGGTACTCGGGGTCGGCGAGGACCCGCTCGCCAAACAGCCGTGTCTGCTCGCCTTCGACCCGGTAGGACCAGAAGTTGCCCACCGTGCTGAAGATCGACAGAGACAGACCCTCGAAGTAGATGGGCCCGACCTTCTTGTCGATGTTCTTGACGAGCGGGAAGCTGTACTGGAAGTTCATCAGGGCCACGGTCTCGCCGGCAAGCGAAAAGGGTTCGTAGCCTGCGAATGTGGTGTTGCTGGAGTAGGGGTTCCGCACGTTGACGCCGCCCGAACCGCCGCCGCGAATCTCGTCGCCGTAGGGCACGTTCCGATCGACGAAGCCAATCTGCACCTCGGTGACGAGCTGGTGCCCCGCGTTCTCCCCGATCTTGTTCTTGACCGGCAGGTTGAAGTACTGCGTCCAGGCAAAGCCGAACTCGTTGTAGAAGTAGGTTTCGAAGACCTGCCCATCGTCGACCGCGACCCCTGCGGTGGCGGTGTTTAGCGGAATGGTCACGTTCGGCGACCAGTTCAGCGCGAAAGCCGAGACCGGCGAGGCCCAGCGGCTGGCCTTTCGTATCGAGCCGACGTCCGGAAGCAAGAAGTTGAAGCTGATGTTCTG
>CAZQTQ010000102.1:0-11948 GCA_964596025.1 uncultured Rickettsiales bacterium | reverse complement strand
ATGGTCTACCTGTCGAAGCGGCTGAACGAGGAGACCGCGATCCAGTACGCCGCGACCTACCTGAGCTCTCTCGACAAATTCCAGGCCCTATACTCCTCAGAAGTAGTCACTCCCCTGAAGTCCAAGGGGATCCAGGTGACCCGGGATCCAGGTGACCCACGCTCGGCAGCGACACGAGGGCTCGATTCCCTTCCCGGCCACGTTCAGCATCGAGCTCGCAGACGCCCTCACCGATCCCGAGGCCGGCGTCACCACCCGCCTGTACAGCGACTTCCCGTTTACATTTCGAAAAGACGGGGGACCCAGAGACGAATTCGAGGGCCTGGCGCTGACAAAAATGCGCTTCGCTGAGGACAAGGAAGAGCCCATCATCAGCTTCGAGGAGGTGAACGGGCGAAGGTCGCTTCGCTACGGGCGGGCCATCGTGATGAAGCAGTCCTGCGTCGATTGCCACAACGTCCATCCCGCGAGCCCAAAGAAGGACTGGAAGGTCGGCGACGTTCGCGGGGTCCGAATGGTCACGCTGCCTCTCGACGCGGGGGACAAGACGGCGCGGGGGTGGTGGCTCGTTACGCTGCTCGCAATGCTGTCGCTTACGACCGTGGGGCTGGGGCTGATCTTCCTGGTCACGTCGGCGCTCCGGGCCTCCATCGACCTGCTGTCCAAGACCAACACCGCCTACAACCGCTTCGTCCCCCACGAGTTTCTCGCGTACCTGCAGAAAGAGAGCATCGTCGACGTCCAGTTGAACGACAACATCGAGAAGCAGATGACGATCCTGTTCTCCGACATTCGTTCGTTCACGAACCTCTCGGAGCGCATGTCGCCAGGAGAAACCTTCGTCTTCGTCAACAACTACCTGAGCCTCATGGGGCCCATTGTGCGCCGCAACAACGGCTTCATCGACAAGTACATCGGCGACGCCATCATGGCGCTGTTCGAGAGTTCGGACGATGCCCTAAATGCCTCCATGGAGATGCTGGAGGCGCTCCGGGCCTACAACGAGAGCCGCAGCGAGGAGATCGACGCCAGTCCCATCCGGATTGGCATCGGTCTCCACCGGGGAACGCTCCGGCTCGGAACCGTGGGGGAGGCCGACCGAATGGATGGCACGGTCATCAGCGATGCGGTCAATCTGGCGTCGAGGATGGAGGGGCTGACCAAGTTCTACGGCGTCCAGTGCCTGCTCTCGGAGTCGACCCGAGTCGACCTTAACGACATCGACAAGTACCCCACCCGCTTCATCGACACCGTGAAGGTCAAGGGCAAGTCGGAAGCCGTCACCATCTACGAGGCCTTCAGCGGCGACGACCACGAGCAGGTTGCGCGCAAGCTCGCAGTGCAGGATCGCTTCAAGGAGGCGGTGGGCCTCTACCGAGTCAAGGAGTTCGAGAGGGCGGCCGAGCTGTTCCGTTCGGTGCTCAGCGACTTGCCGGAAGACGTCGCTACGCGGTCTCATCTGGAGCGCTGCGAGCGCTACCGACAGGACGGGACCGACGACGACTGGGACGGGACCCTGAGCTTCGAGATCAAGTAAGGCCGCCAGCGCCGATTCGACCCATTCCTCGATCGGGGGGGCTCAGCTCACGGGAAGATCGGGGACGAGCGACGAAGCCTCGAAGCAGGGGCGCTCGTCACCGCAGGTCTCCGGGGCAACTAAGGACTCATCCGGGCCCCAGGGTCGGCAGGTCTTGAGGCACTCGTAGGGCACCTCATTCCACTGAAACACCGCCTCGAGGTCCTCGGGACCGGTCCACTCGCGGCCGTAATAGCTCTTCCAGCGAAGGAAGTGGCAGAGCTTCACGAGGCACCTCCGGCCGAAGTCCGTTCCAGCGCTTCCAGCACCGAACCCTGGAGGATCTCGAGTTTGTAGCCGGTCTGCGGCAAAGGGTTCGCATCCGCTACGGCCAGAGCTGCAGCGGCTTCGAGTACCTCGGGGGTGGGACGCTGACCTATCAGAGCCTCCTCCACCTTGCGCAGGCGCAGGGGGATGTTGGCCACCGAGCCCACGGCAACGCGGGCGAAGGAGATCGTGTCCTCGACCACGACGCGGGCCACTACTTCGGCCAGCGCCCACTCCGCCGCAGCCCGGTTCATGGCCCGGACGTAGGTCGAGCGTTCTCCCGGCATCGGGGCCGGAACCACCACGGACGTCATTACGGAGCCCGGCTCTACGCCGTTCTCGCGGGTCGGATCGCTGCCGTCTCCCAGCATCTCCTCCATCGAGAGAGTCTCGCCTCCGAAGAACTCGACCGTCGCCTCGTAGGCCAAGAGAGCCAGAGCCATGGTCGAGGGATGGGGACAGACGCAGGGCCCCAAGTCGAAGCAGCTGTGGAACAGGTGGTCGCCTGTTCGGGCGAGGCAGAGGCCACCGCCCCTCTTGATGCACTGGAACTCGGGGCTCCGGAAGTACCAGCAGCGCACTCGCTGGAAGAGCATCCCGCCAAAGGTAGCTGTCCGGCCGATGTGGGGTACTGCTCCAGCGGACGCGGCGGCCAGGGTGGGAAACACCGACTGGATCCGCTCGTCCGAGGCTGCGCGTGACCCGACGACCATGGCCCCAATCCGCACGGCTGGAGCCGTGCCTGGCTCAGCATCCTCCGAATCGTCACCGTCCAACCACTCGATCTGATCGAGGCCGGGAACGTCGCGTAGGTCAACGATCTCACCCTCTGAGACCCCGCGGATCCGGCGGGACTGGACATCGGTCCCCCCGGCGCGGATCTCCCCCGGCGATGCCACGACCTCTTCCAGGCTCCGTGGGAAGCGAATCATGCCTTGAGCCCCTCCACGACCCGATCGCAGCGCAGCGGGAGGTGGCGGGGCCTCCATCCCGTCGCGTGGTGGACGGCGTTGCCGACCGTGGCCGCAACCGTCACCGTCGCCAGCTCCGACAGACCGAGAATTCGGCCCTCGACGTGATCAAAACCCCGTTCCTCGAAGTGCACGTGGAGCTTCGGCGTGTCCCCGACCCCGGCAATTCGGTAGGACTCGAGGCCACCGGAGAGGAGGCGCCCCGTCTGTGGGTCCATGCGACGTTCTTCGTACAAGGAGTAGCTGAGGCCTTGAATGAGCGCACCCTCCACTTGGCTCCGCGCAAGGTGGGGCAGGACGATCCGTCCCGCGGCGAGGCCCGCGAAGACCTCAACGGGGCGGACGCGACCCAAGCGGCTGTCCACCTCGACCTCCATGACCGTCACGATCGCGGTCAGGGCCTTTCCGACGTGGATTCCGGCCAGAGAGAAGGGAAAGAAGTAGCCGCCGTCGTCCCGAGGCCGCCGGCCTAGGCTGCTCAGGGGCGGCGCAGACGCCAACACCTGGCTCCAAGGCAGGTGTCCTTGCGCGTGGTCAATGCCCCCAGACCCCGCCTTTGCATCCTGGAGACTGAACTGCCGGACGGCGTGAGCGAGCAGATCGTCCCGAAGGGAACTCGCTGCCTGAATCGCGGCCGGCACGACGGTGCAGGTGGTTCGACTTCCCGCCGACAGCGGGCCCTGAACGAAGTCCGAGTCCCCGATTCGGACCTCGATATCCGAGGCAGGGACCCCCAAGACCTCGGACACACCCGCAGCAAGCGAGGAACGAGTCCCGTTGCCCATATCCTGGGTACCACAGGAGACCACGAAGCCATCGGGGGCCGAGGAGACCTGCACCTGGGCGTGTGCGCCGACGAAGTGGAACCAGGTTCCCGCCGCCAGCCCCACCCCTCGCCGAAAGCGTCCCCGGTCCGAGGCAACCGAGCCCCGGTCGGTCCACAGCGGCAGGGTCTCGACCCAGCCGTAGAGGTGCTGTCGAATCTTGTGGACATCCCAGCGACGCCGCAGGGCCAGGGGGTCCTCACCCCGCTGGAAGGCCACCTCGTCGACGCTCTGCTCCAGCGCAAAGAACGCGGGCGGTCCCCCCGGACCCCGGAAGGGCTTGCCGGGGGGCGCGTGGGTGACAACGTCCCAGTCGACCAAGGACTTCGCCGAGGCGGGGTACATCAGGCGGAAGAAGACGCCTACGTTGCTCCCCACCGCCGTCCCCGCATCGTTAAAGCTCACGACATCCATGGCGGCGAGGGTTCCGGGAGCACTTGCGCACAGGCCGACGTTCATCTCGACTCCAGGCCGGAAGCCGCCGACGAGCAACTCTTCGGAACGATCCAGGACAACCCGAACAGGAGCCCCGCAGGCTCGTGCCAGCTCGACTGCGGCCACGACCTCCATACCCATCGTCGCCTTCGCGCCGAAGGCACCCCCCACGTAGGGGCACAGGACCCGGACGGTGCGTCGGGGGAGCTTCCACCGGGTCGCAATGTCTTGCGCCATGTCACTGCAGGCCTGGGTGGAGAGCCAGACGGACAGCCCACCGTCGGCCTCCCAGCGGGCCACGCAGCAGTGGGGCTCTAGGGCATTGTGGCACTGGACCTGGGTCGTGTAGGTGCCGTCGGCGAGGCTCATTCCGCCCGAGCCCGAGTCCTCGGCCGCTTGGCTGGCTCGGGCCTTCTTGACGAGGGCCCGGGCCTTGGTCCCCTGGGCGGTGAACATCCCAAACGGACCCCGAGTGTTGTGGCACCAGGGCGCTGGGATCTCCACCCCTTCGTTGGCAAAGGCCGGATGCCGAACGGGTCCGGGGTAGACCGCCTCAGAATCTGGACTCCGACCCGCGTCCATTCCAAGAGTCGAAGGCAAGACGTCGTAGTCCACCTGGATGAGCCTGCGGGCCTGCTCCGCCGTGTGGCGATCGACCGCAGCTACTGCCGCTATCTCCTGACCAGGGAAGCGAACGACACCACCCAGCTCGGTCAACAGCACGACCGCCTGTACCCCCGGGAGGGCTTCGGCAGCTCGAGAGTCAACCGTCTTGACCACAGCGTGGGCGTGAGGAGACCGGACGACCCGCGCCTCCAGCTGACCGTCGAGTCGGACATCCGAGGTGTAGATCGCGCGGCCCTGGACCTTTTCCTTGGCATCGTGACGGGGTCCGTGGTCCCCCTCCCCTTCAAAACGACCGGCGCAAGCGCCCTGTACCGCCCGAAAGATCGAGGCATAGGCCCCGCATCGACACAAGTGGCCGGACAGCGCCTGAGCCACAGTGCCCCGGTCGGGCTCGGCCGTCCCGTGCTCCGCCCGCCAGCGGTCGTAGAAAGCGATGGCCTCGACGACGAAGCCGGGGGTGCAAAAGCCGCACTGCAGGGCATCCTCCGCCACAAATGCTTTCTGGATGGGGTGGAGCTCGGGACCGAAGGACTCGATGGTTTGGACGGAGCGTCCCTCGAGGGAGGTTGCGGGCAAGACACAGGTCGCTACAGGCTCCCCATCCAAGAGGGACACACAAGCACCGCACACTCCGCGGCCGCAGCCGCTCTTGGGTCCGCAGATCCCGAGTCGATCCCGAATGGCCAGGAGAGCCGACTCGTCTCCGGGAACCTCGAACTCCTGGGCCTGGCCGTTGACCGAGGTGTGCACGACGACCCGGTCCAGACCCGGCGGAACAGCCGGGGCGGCCTCGGCGGCGGGAGCGGGCGGTGCTGGGACGGAGGCGGCAGTTTCGTCCGCTCCCGCCGAGGCTGCGCCACCGCCAACCAATACGCCAGCCGTTGCGCCGAGCCCCCCCCGAAGGAAACCGCGCCGTGTGAGATCAGTGTCGCCCTTTCCCGCCACGAAACCGATTCCTCCAGGACCGAAACGCTAACATGCCGCGGGGAGTTTCTCCGCCCGGCTGGAGGTACCCCGCCGATGGCGTTGTAGAAGAGCCAGGGCAGACCACTGGCCTCCCGTCAGACCGAAGGGGGCCCCGCACTGCTGACCAAGTGTTGCGCCCACCACCGTTTCGGTCAAAATGGGGAATCATCGCCCCGAAAGGTCCACAATTCGATGTCTGAACTGCTCCGCTACCCCGGGATTCGCATCACGTCCAATGGCAACACCCTGGTCTCAGAGTACGTCGAGACGCGCATTACCCAGGGCGGTGTCTTCTACCCGATCACCTCTTCGACCCAGATGGGGGAGATCTACGAGGCCTCCCGTGCGAAGGGGAAGTTGAACGTCTTTGGTCAGTCGAAGATTGCCATTGAGACCGAGGGGGAGCACGCGGCACAAGGTGGCGCCATCGCCTACTCGGTGACCGGCCGGAGGGCGGTCAACTTCACCTCGGGCCAGGGCATCGTCTACGCGGTGGAGCAGTACTACCACGCCCCTGGAAAGCTCTCGACGCTGGTGGTGCAGATCGGCGCCCGGGCCTTGACCAAGCACGCGCTGAACGTCCACTGCGGACACGACGACTTCAACGCCTGCCTGGACGTTGGCTGGATCATGCTCATGGCCAAGGACGCCCAGCAAGCAGCCGATCAGGCGATCATTATTCGCCGGGTAACGGAGTTGTCGCTGAACCCGGGAATGAACATCCAGGACGGCTTCCTCACCACTCACCTCGAACGAACCTTCCTCGCTCCCGAGGCCGAGTTGCTCCGGGAGTACCTCGGCGATGCTGACGACATCATCGAGTGTCCAACTCCTGCACAACGCCAGCTCTTCGGACCGACGCGCAAGAGGGTACCCGCAGGTGTCGACCTCAAGAACCCCACGCTCTTAGGGCCGGTTCAAAACCAAGAGCACTACATGAACGGCGTTGTGGCCCGGCGGAACAACTTCTCTGAGCCCATCCTCGGCTTCCTTGAAGACGCCTATGCGGACTTTGCTGAGCTAACGGGCCGGTCCTACGGCATGGTCAGCTCGTACCGGACCGACGACGCGAAGACGGTCTTCGTCTCCCTAGGCTCGGCCGCAGAAAATATCGAGGCGGCCTGTGATCACCTGCGAGAGCAGGGCGAGTCGGTGGGCTCGGTCCACATCAACGTCCTCCGTCCCTTCCCCGAGGCCGCTGTCCTCAGAGCACTTGCTGGCAAAGAGCGGATCGTGGTTTTGGAGCGCACAAGCGAGCCGCTCTCCGGTGACAACCCCCTGGGCCGAGACATCCGCACCGCCTTCAGTAAGGCGCTGGACAACCACACCCATGGGGCCGGCAAGGACGGACTCCCCTCGGTAGCTCCTGAGGCCATCCCCGAACTCTTCTGTGGCGAGTACGGAATCGGCTCCCGCGACTTCCGACCCGAGGGCATCCTGGGCGCATATGAATACGTCACGGGGAAGACCTCCCGACAGGACGGGAGCACGGCAGAAGGGGGCGTTCGCCGATTCGTCATAGGAATCGACCACCCCCACGCCGTCGTCTCTCAAGACACCCCTTCCCTCTTGCCGGACAAGGCTATCTCGGTCCGACTGCACTCGATTGGTGGTTGGGGAATGGTGACGACGGGGAAGAACCTCGCGGCCATTCTCGGGGAGTTCGGCGACTTCCTGGCTCAAGAGCTGGGCGAAAGAGACGAGGCGGGACGCTTCAAGGAGCTGGTCCACATCAGCGCCAACCCGAAGTATGGCTCCGAGAAGAAGGGCGCCCCTACCGCCTATTTCTTGGTGGTGGCCCCCGAGCGGGTGCGGGTCAACTGCGACCTGGCTCACGTGAATGTGGTCCTTTGCTGCGATCCCAAGGCCTTCACCCACATGGACCCGCTCTCGGGCCTCAGCCCGGGTGGCGCCTTTGTATGGGAGTCTGACGAGAGCCCAGAGACCGCCTGGTTGCGCATTCCCTCCAAGGCCCGCGAGGAAATTCTCGAAAAGAAAATCCGGGTCTTCATCCTCCCAGGCTTCGAGATTGCCCGGAAAGCAACGGATCGAGTCGACCTCCAGCTGCGGATGCAGGGCAACTCCTTCCTTGGGGCCTTCTTCCAGGTGTCCACCTTCTTAGAGGACAACGGAATCGGCGAAGACCACTTCCGCCGGGTCGTCGAGGCGCAATACCGCAAGAAGTTCGGTCATCTGGGAGAGGGGGTCATCCAGTCCAACATGACGGTCATGACCCAGGGCTTTGAGCGGGTCCAAGAGATCGAATACGGAGCCGTCGACGACTCCGACCGTTCGAGCATGCGGGGAGAGGCCTTCCTGCCGCTGTCCTCATTGGGCTCACGAAATCACATCCCCAAGCCGGCCGAGCAGCCCGACCGGCACTCGATGTTCCAGTTGAAGACCTTTGACGGCGAATACCGAGCCGGCCACGGCTACAACCAGCCGGCTTCAGCCCTGGCCTCGGTGGGCATCATGGCTGCCGCTTCGGGGGCTACCTCGTCCAAGTACGTCGCCCGCCGCGAGACCCCCGTCTTCATCGCAGAGAACTGCACCCAGTGCATGGAGTGCATCTCGGCCTGCCCGGACACGGCCTTGCCCAACACGGCCCAGGACATCTCGACTGTGCTCGCGACAGTCGCTCGCCACTACCTAGAGGACCCGTCGCAGCGCAAGGCAGTCCTGGACGACATCCTCGACATCGAAGACCGAGTTCGCACCACCATGCTGGCCGCGGTCAAGGCCAAGGACGAGGTGTCGTTTACGGACCTCGTCGCCGAGGAGCTGAACGAAGTGGAGGGGCTGACTGACGAGTCCAAGGCTCGCTTCCTCGAGGTCCTTGGCCAATTGCCCATGGCCTACGGCAAGACCACGGCAATCTTCCGGTCCCCCGAGAAGAAGGCGCCGGGTACCGGAGGACTGTTCTCCATCTTCGTGTCCGACCTGTGCAAGGGCTGCGCTGAGTGTGTGGCCGTCTGTGGAGACCACGAGGCCCTGGTCATGGCTCAGGAGACCGAAGGCCTCAACGCCGAACACGAGACAGGCATCGCGTTTCTCGACCTTCTCCCGGACACCCCTCAGAAGTACCTGGGTCTGTACGACGGATCGAACCCCTCAGACAGCCGGGCAGCAGCGCTGCGCAACCACCTGATGGTGCGGACCAACTACGACGCCCTCGTTTCCGGAGACGGCGCCTGTGCCGGCTGCGGCGAGAAGACCATCCTGCGAGCTCTCGCCACCCTGACGGAGGCCTACATGCGGCCTCTGTACCACGCCAAGGCCAGTCGGCTGGTTGCAAAGGCCGAGCAGTTGGACACAGGTGGTCTTGCAGGTCTTCGGGCTTTTGCGGCGCGAGACGCTGAGGGCTACGCCCAATTCCGCACCACGGTGGCCCACGTGCTGATGGCCCTCGGTGGAGAGGACGATGCGGACACAGCGGCTCGCATCGCAGAGCACGGGGAGATCTCCGACGAGGAACTTGTCCGGGCCATCACCACCGTGATGCGCCAAGACGCCTTCAACCACCGGAGCTGGCAGTGCGTGGATGGACGGCTCGCCAACGGAATGTCCGTCATGGCGATGGGAGCTCACACCGGCTGCAACACCGTCTACGGTTCGACACCCCCCAACAACCCCCACCCTTACCCGTGGATGAACTCTCTGTTCCAGGACGGCTCGACCATCACCTGGATGTTCGGCGAGAGCTTCATGATGGACCACGGCCGCCGGAGCGTCGTTCCGGAGCGGCTGGCGGATGTGCTGCTTGCTGGCGCGGACGGGACGTTTACGGCCGATGACCACTTCGACCTCTGCCACATGACCGACATCCTCATGACCGACCAAGAGGTCGCTGAGCTGCCCAAGGCCTGGGCTATCGGGGGTGACGGCGGCATGGGCGACATCGGGTTCCAGAACGTGAGCAAGGTGATCCTCCAAAATCGTCCCAATGTGAAGCTGTTGATGCTGGACACCCAGGTCTACTCCAACACCGGCGGGCAGAACTCGGATTCCTCGCCGATGGCGGGTGGCTTCGACATGAACCAGTTCGGCCGAGCCAGCCAAGGAAAGATGGTCGAGAAGAAGGGCCTGGCCGAAATCTTCACCTCGGGCCATGGCTCCCCCTTTGTCGGCCAGGTCTCCATGGCCAACCCGCCCAAGCTCTACAAGGCCATCCTCGACGGCCTCGCTTACCGAGGAACCGCCTTCTTCCAGTGCTTCACCACCTGCCAGCCCGAGCATGGGGTGGGCGACGACCAGTCGAACTTCCAGGCCCGGCTTGCCCGAGACTCCCGCGGCCTACCGGAGTTCGTCTTTGACCCCAAGGCCGGCGAGACCTACGCAGAGTGCTTCGATCTCAAGGGCAATCCCTCGTCGAAACAGGACTGGTGGCTCGCCAAGAGCAAGCCTGCTGGGCTGCGGTACCAGTACACCATTGCCCACTGGGCCGCGACCGAGGCCCGCTTCCGCAAACACCTCAAGAAGGTCTCCGAAGAAGAGGCGAAAAAGGGGACGTATCTCGACGACATGCTCGTCCGCCTGACCATGAACGACATCGTTCACCGGCGGCACCTCGTCGAAGGCCACCGTGCCAACGTGCCAAACTTCCGCGTCTACATCGAACTCCCGCAAGACGACGGCAGCATCCAGTACCGCACCCTGTCGCGCCAGCTCGTGCTGTACTGCGTCGAGCGGCGCAAGTCCTGGCGGCTGCTGCAGAGTCGCGCCGGCATTCGGAACCGGGACTACGAGGCCCAGCGAGCGCTGCTCAAGAAGGTGGACGCCGGCGAGATCGAACTCTCCGACTTCCTCTCGCGCTCTTCGGAGTGCTTCAAGGAGGAGCTGGCAGCTCTAGCCTAGGACCGGGGGTCCCGCGGTGGGCGAGGTCGAGGACGGAGTGTCCGCCAAGGCAGACCGGGGGTCGGTGCCTAGGGGAAGACGGGTACGCCGATCACGTCCTGGTAGTACTCATAGGAACCCGAGCTGCCCCAGCTGCCGTAGCTGGGGCCGATTTCGCTGACCGTGAAGCTGCCGCTGCCATCGTTCAGGGCGATGAAGAGCACCCGGTCGTTGCTCGGCCAGGGATCGATCACACTGACGATGACATCGATGTCGCCGTCGCTGTCCCAGTCGTAGGGATAGGGAAAGCCTCTCCCCGGAACGTCCTCGGAGCCACCCACCACATCGGGCACGTTGACATCGAAGGCCTCAACTCCGGGACCCGAGGGGAACTGCGGGCTGAC
The DNA here is from genome assembly GCA_964596025.1 of uncultured Rickettsiales bacterium. Lineage (GTDB taxonomy): Bacteria > Myxococcota_A > UBA796 > UBA9615 > UBA9615 > CAZQTQ01. Next base: position 1,045 of record CAZQTQ010000102.1, on the reverse strand, counting down.
GGGATCGTTGAACCAGACCCATGCCTGACCGGCATCCCCGTCATCGTCGAAACCACCGAGGTAGTCGGTGCTCCCGTCCCCGTCGAAGTCCGCCAGGGCAAAGCCATTGACGTTTTGATCTACAGAGAAGCTGGCGTAGCTATCGTCAAAGGTCCCGTCGCCATCTCCCCGATGAACAAGGCAGTTGGTCGGGGCTGCCCAGCTGGTGGGGCCACACTCGACCACGTCGGGATAGCTATCCCCGGTGTAGTCGACCATCGGCAGAGCCACTGACCCCGAACCGTACGAACCCCAGTAGCTCAACTCGAAGGGACGCAGGAAGCTGGTATCGGGGGGCAGGCGCTCCCAAGTCTCTCCGTCTCCGCCGTTCAGCCAGATCCAACCGTCGCCGTCGTTGGTGTCCCAGCCGACTACGTCGAGGTCCCCGTCTTGGTCAAAGTCTGCCGTGCCGTAGAGGTCGGTTTGGCCGCCGGTGATATCGAAGCCACTGGTCGAATCCTCAAATTCGACCTCGTCGAAGGTCGAACCGCATTCGTTGAAGAAGGCATGGACCGCCTCTAAGCCGCCGTCGTTGCGGCCGATTAAGACGTCTATCGCGCCGTTGCCGTCGAGGTCACCGAGTATCGCGGTCGCCGCCGTTCCGCTGCCGTCGGGGTCGAGCTCGGTCGGGCCGACAAATCCCCCCGTCCCGTCCGGAGTCCACAGCTTTGCAGTGTCCGTGTTGTCCCCCTTGCTGAACATCAGCGGTGCATCGTCGGCGACGCCGTCGCAGTCGTTGTCGACCCCGTCACAGGCCTCGTCGTTCCCCCAATAGACAGTCCCGTCGGTGTCGTCGCAGTCGATGCAAGAGAGCTGGCCGTCGTTGTCTCCGTCCACCTCGCCCACGCTGTCGGCGTCGGCGATGCCGTTGCAGTCGTTGTCGGCCCCGTCACAGACCTCGGGGAAGCCAGGAGCATTTGCCGCGTCCAGATCGTCGCAGTCCTCGCAGGCAAACGAGTCGTCCTCGTCCTCATCCGCCTCGCTTCCGCCGCCGAAGTCGGCCGTT
>CAZQTQ010000101.1:0-11964 GCA_964596025.1 uncultured Rickettsiales bacterium | reverse complement strand
GCGGCAGCAAGAAGCCAGTCGACCGGCTGTGGATCCAGAGCATGACGTCGGAAGCGCTGGAGACCGCGCTGGCAAATCCGCGAACCTCTGACGATGTCCAAGGCTTGGCCGATGCGGCGGACTGCCGCGCTGAGTCCGACTGGCTGATCGGCATGAACGCAACCCGGGCTCTGACGGTGCGGCTCCGATCGGCTCGGGATCGCGTCGTCTGGTCTGCGGGACGGGTCCAGACCGCAACCCTCGCCATCTTGGTGAAACGGGAGCGGGAGATCCTCCGCCATACCGCGGTCCCGTACTGGCAGATCTCGGCCAAGTTCGAGGTCGACGGGGGCCTGAGCTACGAGGGCAACTGGTTCAACCCGGACAGCCCCGCTCCCCGGGACCGCATCTTCGATACCAAGGATCGGGACCGCGTCATCAAGCTGCTTGAGGACAAGCCGCAAGCCCAGGCCACCGAGACCCGGAAGGACAGCCGGGAGACGGGCCCACCCCTCTTCGACCTGACCAGTTTGCAGCGGGAGGCCAATCGGCGCTTCGGCTTCTCGGCCCGCCGCACCCTGCGGGCGGCTCAGGCGCTCTATGAGCGACACAAGCTCATCACCTACCCGAGGACCTCCTCGCGAGCCCTCCCGGGCGACTACGGTCCCCATGTCGAAGAGGCGCTTCGCTTCCTCTCCACTCGCAGCTCCTTTGGCGCCCAGGCGGAGAAAGTCTTGGAGCAAGGACTGCAGAACACCAAGAGGAACTTCAACGACTCCGCCGTCACCGACCACTTCGCCATCGTTCCCACCGGCCAGGGCGATCCCAGCAAGCTCAGCGGCGACGACCAACGGATCTTCGATCTGGTGGCGCGACGCTTTGTCGCCTCTTTCCACATGCCGGCGATCTCGACCGAGGTCGAGCGCATCACGACGGCCGGAGCGGACCGCTTCCGGACGCGGCGCAAGGTGCTGAAGGTGCCGGGGTGGCGTGCAGTATGGGACAGAGAGGGCAAGACGGGCGACGACCTGCCGCCCCTGCCGGAGGCCGAAGGCACGGCTGTAGCGACGCTGGAGCACACGGTCGCTGAGAAGGAGACTAAGCCTCTGCCGCGCTTAACGGAAGCCAGCCTCCTGGGGCTCATGGAGACAGCCGGCAAGACCATGGACGACGAGCGTCAAGCCCAGGTTCTCAAGGAAACGGGCGGACTCGGTACGCCGGCGACCCGCGCCGAGATCATCGAGACCCTCTTGGCCCGACAGTACGCCACGCGCTGCACCGGACTCGAAGGCCGCAAGGCCATGCGGGCAACCCCCCGGGGAATTCGGCTGATCTCGGCGCTGGAGCGCATCGAGCTGCCAGGCCTCACCTCAGCCGAGCTCACCGCCGACCTCGAGGACTCCTTGCGCGACGTCGAGCGGGGCGGGACGACCCGCAAGACTTACATGGGCGAGATCCTGGACTGGACCCAGACCATCGTCGACCGGATCCGCGATTTCAGCTTCGACACGCTGTACCAGGGCGAGCCGCCGGTCGGCTCTTGCCCGGCCTGCAAGGCGGACGTCATCGAGAACCTCCGGACCTACAGCTGCCCGGACTGTGAGTTCGTCGTGTGGAAGGAGATCCGAGGACGCCACGTCGACCGTGAGACGGCCATCACCCTGCTCAAGGAGCTGAAGACGCCACTCAAAGCGGGCTTCTTCAGCCGGGACGGGCGGGAGTACCGCGGCCAGCTCCAGTGGACCAAGGAGGACGGTATCGAAGTGCTGGCTGAAGGCCAGGAGAGCGGAGTAGGCGACGACGACTTCGAGATCGTCGATCTGGGGCCATGCCCCTTCCACGAGGACAAGAAGATCCAGCGCACGCCGCGCGGCTACCGCTGCGAGGGCTTCAAGAAGAAGGAGTGCGGACTGAGCATCCCGCTTGAGGTCTGCAAGCGCGCCCTGAGCGTAGACGAGGTCTCAGGCCTGATCGGTAGCGAACGCAAAACGGGGCTCTTGGAAGGCTTCACGAGCAAGCGGAACCGGCCCTTTGCGGCGACCCTTCACCTCACCGATGCGGCGAAGCTGCGCTGGGAGTTCCCACCGCGGCGCGCCGGAGGAAGCGGAGGGGCACCGGCCAAGGAGTTCCCGGTCAACCCCGAGCCCTTGGGCACCTGCCCATTGTGCAAGAGCGGCAAAGTGGTCGAGTCGGCCACATCCTTCTGCTGCGACGGCGAGGGCGCCTGCGGAAAACTCAACGTCCCAAGGGAGATCTGCAAGCGGGAGCTGACGCGTACAGAGGCCTTGGACCTGGTGAACTCGGAGGCGACTCCGATGCTCGAGGGCTTCATCTCCAAGGCGGGCAAGCCCTTTGTGGCCTCGCTCTATTTGAAGAAGAACGGGCGACACGGCTTCCGCTTCCAGCCACGAAACTAAGGCTTTGTTGCCGCAGCTCAGACTGCGGCATGGAAGGAAAGGCTGAGGGCTTCCTAGCGACCCCCTCTGCCGCCGCCACTCCGCCCGCGGCCGCCACCTCGACCCCCACCTCGACCCCCACTTCGGCCACCGTCGCGGCCACGACCACCGCTGCGGCCTTGCCCTGCTGCGGTCCCGGGGCTGCGCCCAGACCTCGACTTACCCCCCGTCTTGTGGCTGCCCCGCCCTCGGGCCTTGGTGTCGGTCTTGGGCCGAGCCCATCCCTTCTTGCGGTAGGGCCGTCCGTTCTCGTCCGTCTTCCGGGCCCGGTGCTCATCCTCTGGGGGAGGCAGGCGCAGTGCCTCAGCCACCGCCTTCCGGATGGCCCAGGTAACCTTAAGTTCGGCCTGGGAGGGTTCCCGAACCAGGCGGCGGAGGTGATCCAACTCACCCCGACTGAGTTCCCGGGTGCGGCCGGGCTTCACGCCGCGCAGCACGATGCCACCGAAGGCCACACGCTTGAGCTTCAGCGTGCGGTGACCGAGATGATCCATGATCCGGCGCACGATGCGGTTTCGGCCCTCGCGGATGACGAGCAAAAGCCAGGACGAGGGGCCAGCGCTGCGGACCAGCTGAACGGTGGCCGGAGCGCTGGGACCGTCTTCTAGAGGAACACCCTTGGCAATCGCCTTGAGCTTTCGCTCATCCGGCGTACCAGAGACCTTCACGAGGTAGGCCTTGGGCACCCCATAGGACGGGTGGGTCAGGCGGTGGGCCAGCTCGCCCTCGTTCGTCAGCAGGAGTACCCCCTCGGTGTTGTAGTCCAGCCGACCTACCGGATTCAGCCGCCCGTAGCGCGGATCGACGAGGTTAAAAATGGTCTCGCGGCCCTCAGGATCCTCCCGGCTAGTGATCGTGCCCTTGGGCTTGTGTAGCAGCAAGGTCATGGGTTGGGGGGCCCGCGGCAGCGGCTCACCGTCGAAGAGGATTTTCTGGGTGCGGGGATCGACAGCGACTGCGGGATCGTCCTGCACCGAGCCGTCGACTTGGACCAGCCCCTGCCGAATCAGGCGCTCAGACTCCCGCCGCGAGGCGATGCCCCGCTCAGCCAAGAGCTTGACGAGGATGACCTCGGCCACCGGTACGTCCCTAGACCCCAGCCAGGCCGCGGCCCAGCTGCATGAGCAGGTGCATGGGAGTCCGCAGCGCACCCTGGTAGACGAGGAAGATGATGATCATGAAGCTCATGCCGGCGTTGAAACTGAGGAGCTTCCGGCCAGCTGATGGCGAGAGGAAGTGGGCCAACACCTTGCTGCCGTCCAAGGGCGGAAGCGGGATCATGTTGAAGACCGCCAAGAGCGCGTTGATGAAGATGCCAAAGCTCGACATCGCGAGGAGCAGGTTCATGAGGCTGGACGGATCGCCGGCCCCTACCACCAGAAGGCCGCGGGCCAAGAGGGAAAAGACGACGAGCAAGGCGACGTTGGCAGCTGGCCCCGCCAGGGCGATGATCATCGCATCTCGCCCCGGGTTCTTGAGGTTGCGGGGGTTGAAGGGGACCGGCTTGGCCCATCCGAAGATAAACCCGCCCCCCAGCAGGCCCACGACGGGAAGGATGACGGTGCCCAGCAGGTCGATGTGGACTCGCGGATCCATGGTGAGACGGCCCGTCCACGCGGCCGTGCTGTCGCCTAATCGGTAGGCCGCAAGCGCGTGACAATACTCGTGAAAGACGAGACTGAAGAGGAAGACGGGGGCTGCCGTCAGAACCTCAGTTAGTTTGGCTGCCAGCGCAGCGTCCATGGCGGCTCCGAAAATGGGCGCTGAAGATGGCACCGACGGGCCCGCATTTCAAGCCTCAGCTTGGAAGGGGCAGCCCCAGTAAGGCCAAGGCCTCGGCCGAAGTCCCCACCTCGTGGCGGAGCTGGGCTCGGCGAATGCAGCGCAGGGCTTCGCCGATGGCCGCGCCTTCTGGCAAGCCGGATTCCCGGAGTTCGCTGCCACCAAGCAGCTGCGGCGTGGGACGAACCACCTCTTCGTAGTGGCGCAACTCCCCCCCCAGGGATGGACAGAGGGCGGTCAGAGCCCGGCGCTCCGCAGCGGAGCTCGCCCCAAGGGCCTCTTCGAGTGCGGCGTCGTCGCTAGCGGCCTGGACGGCGGGCCCCAACCGGCGATCGACTTCGACGAGACGGGTCCATCCGATGAGCGGCCGACCCCGCAGCCCGAGGCGCGCCCCGGTAGTTTCCGGATCAGTCGCGTGGGTCCAAAGAGCGAGCCCCAAGAGCGGGTTGCAGGCAGCGGTCGGCGGAAGACCGTGGAGCGGAGCTGTGCTGCAGTTCCAGCCCAGAGCCCCGGAGACCCCCCAGCGGTCCAGGAGATCCAGGACGGCGTGAGGGCGGGGCTCACGGAAAGCCAAGCTCAGCTCCGCCAGCAGCCGATCACCGCTCAGGGGGCCGAACGCGTTCTCCTGAGCCCCGCGTGACTCGAGACTCACGGCGACCTCGAGAGCGTCCTGGGTCGAGGTCTCCAAGGAGAAGTCCAGACGCGCCGCGAAGCGAGCCGCCCGCAGGATCCGGCAGGGGTCATCCCAGAATGAGCGAGGATGGAGGATCCGAAGCTGGCCTGCTTCGACATCAGCCGCACCCTGCACGGGGTCGACAAGTTCCAGGAACGGCCCCGGCCAGATGCGCTCAGCCATGGCGTTGACGGAAAAGTCACGGCGGAGCAAGTCGGCCTCGAGATCGGCTGGCTCCACTTCGGGTAGGGCAGCCGGCTTCGGGTAGCGTTCCCGCCGCGCCGAGACGAGGTCGACGCACATCCCGCCGGGGGCTCCCGTCCAGGTGGCGGTCATGAAGCGCGGGTATTCGACTAGGTCCCCACCGCAGTCCGCCACGAGCCTGCGCCCCAAGGCGATGGCCCGGCCCTCCACCACCAGGTCTAGCTCGCCGCCCGGGCCCTCCCGACCCAAGAGTCCGTCGCGCACCGCACCGCCGACGCGGTGCAGACTCTGGCAATCTGGACACCCGGTGGCTGCCTTAATCAGAGCCTCTGTAAGTTCGGGGCTCACGCTTGCTACTGACCCCCTTTCTTGCTCCTTGGCGGTCGCTGGCTGCGGGGGTGGGCCTTCTGATAGACCTCGTGCACCCGCTTGCGCGAGACGTGAGTGTAGATCTCGGTCGTCGCGATGTCGGCGTGCCCCAGCATGGCTTGAACCGCACGCAGATCGGCCCCGCCATCGAGGAGGTGGGTAGCAAAGGAATGGCGCAGGGTGTGGGGGCTCAGGTGGCACGAGATGCCAGCGGCAGCAGCGTAACGGCGGAGATTTTTCCAAAAGCCCTGTCGGCTGAGTGGCTTTCCGCCGCGGCCGAGGAAGAGCCAGGGGCTGGCCCGGCCGCGATCCAGAGAGGGCCAGCCATACTCCAAGTAGCGGGCCACCGCAGCCAGGGCGACAGGGCCTACCGGCACCACCCGCTCCTTGTCCCCTTTGCCACGGACCAAGACGATCGGCGGATCGGTGCGCCAAGCGGTGCGGCGGACTCCGCAAAGCTCCGAGACCCGCAGTCCACTGCTGTAGAGCAACTCCAGCATGGCCTTGTCGCGCAGACCGCGGGGGGTGCTCGAATCGGGTGCAGAGAGGAGGCGGTCGACCTCAGCCGGACTCAAGACCTGGGGAAGCTTTCCGGGGAAGCGGGGAGAGCGGAGGCGGGCAGCCGGATTCTCCGAACGCAGCCCCTCGGCTTCGACGAAGCGGAAGAAGCCACGGAGACTGCTGAGGTAGCGGGCCCGAGAGCGCGGAGAGAGCCCCTCCTCAGCCAGTCGAAGCAGGAAGTCTTCCAGTCGCTCCCGGTCCACGGCCTCCACCTCATCGAGGCCTGCGCCTTCCAGGAAGGCGGCGAGCCTACTGAGATCGCGACCATAAGCCGCAATGGAGTTGGGACTCAGTCCCCGTTCGACATGGAGCACGTCGAGGTACTGTCCGATGAGCCCATCGATGCTGGTCCCCATCAGCAGAATCGCTCCCGGAGGATGCTCTGGATCTGCCGCCGGAGCCTCTTCCCCAGCTGCTTTCCGCGCCGGTTGACGACGTAGAAACTGTCCGAGGCAAGATCGTGACGGGTAGCAATCTTGGCCACCCGCAGATCCAAGCCGTGCTCCCGCAGTATCCGGGTGATGCCAAAGACAAGGCCAGGACGGTCTTTGGTTACCACCTCGATGACCGTGGCAAGCTCGCTAATCTCGTTGCTGACTTCAACACCCTGCAGGGTGAGGGAGCCCGGATCGGGCAACGGTGGGACCTGCCGCAGGGCACGCTGCACCGCACCATCCAAGTCCTCTTCACCGGTCAGGACGCGGCGCAAGAGCCGCTCTGCGCGCCGCCACCGGCCCGGGTCCTGGACTGTCCTCCCCTTGAGGTCAGTGACCCAAAAGGTGTCGACGCAGGCCCCATCGGCGCGCGTCCGTGCCTCGGCGTTGACGATGGAGAAACCGCAGGCCGTAAGGGTTCCCGCAAGCAGAGAAAAAGTCCCTACCTGATCCCGGGTACAGACCATCCACTGCGAGACGCCTTGGTCAGTCAGGTGTCGGACGTGGATGGCAAATGCGGAGCCCTCTCCCGTGGCCTCGGCGGCAGCCCGCTGGTCCAGGAGGACGGCGTGGGTCGCCAGCGTCTCCGCCGAGCTGCGTTCGAGGCCCGGGGCTTGGGGCGGAGCATCCACTCCGACCACAAGATCGGCCAGGTCGAAGGCCTTCTTGCGCCCCACTTCGGGAACAAGCAGGGCCTCTACTCGAGCCCGAACCTCATCGACGGGAGGCAGCTCCAGTTCGCTCGGCATTCCCTCGGGATCGACGACAAGCATGGCGGCCCGGTAGCAGTCCTCCACCAACGACTGGCGCCACGAAGTGAAGAGATCGGGGTTGGTCGCCCGCGAGTCGGCCCAGGTCAGGGCGAGAAGGTCGTCTAGGTGCTCCCGGTCGGGGATGATGGCCTTGAGCTGCGCCAAGGTCTTGGGATCGTAGAGATCCCGATGCAAGGCGGTGTCCGAGAGCAGGAGGTGGTAACGGACCAGCCACTCCACCCGGCGGATGGCGTCCTCGTCGTAGCCGAGGCGGCCCAAGATGGTGACGGCCAGGTCGGCCCCAACGCGGCTGTGCGCCGCCCCGTGCGACTTCGCGATGTCGTGGAGGAGTCCCGCCAAGAGCAGGGGCCCGCGCCGATCCCGCTGAGACCAGGCAGCAGCGAAGAGCGGCACTTCGGCCGCAGCCTCCTCGGTGCCCAGGCTCTCGAGCTCCCGAACCACATAGAGCGAGTGCACATCGACGGTGTAGAGATGGACCCGGTTGTGCTGAGCCTGACAGAAGCAGCGCCCGAATTCTGGGATGAAGCGTCCCAAGAAGCCGCTCCGATGCATGGCGACGAGGATGCGGAAGACTCCTGGTCCCTCCAGCAGCGCACGGAAGCGCGACCCGCTCTCCGGATCCTCCCGAAAGCGGCGGCTGACCTTCGACAGCGAGCTGCGGACGTACTCCAAGGTGTCGTGGTGGAGGCGACCACCAAAGGACTGCTGAACCTCGAAGAGCGAGAAGACGCTCTGGGGTTCTCGGGCAAGGCGCTCGGGGTCAGTACAACGTACTGAGCCCCGCTTGAGCAAAAAGAGTCCATCGGCGGTGGTCTTCTCTTCGGTCCAGTCCGCCCGGACCACAGGCGCCGAAGGCCCGACAAGAAGGGGCTCACCCTCCCGGTCCTCATCGCGCACTTCGTCCCAGTAGTAATCCAGCATCCGCGCCACATAGAGACCGACGGTGTGGGCCAGAGTGTAGGCGTGACGGTAGTACTCGCCCATGAATCGCTCCACCGCTAGGAGGCCCTTGCGGCCGGCAAAGCCCATCGCCCGGGCCACCGGTTCCTGGCTGTCGAAATGGAGGCGGTCTTGGGCGCGCCCATGCTGCACGTGGAGCTGTACCCGCACGCGGAGAAGAAACTCGTAGGCCTCGACGAGATCGCGGTAGTGGTCGGGCTCGACTACGCCGCCAAGGAGGAAGTCGTAGTCGCCACGGAGCCCGTAGAGCAGCTTGGTGATCCAGCAGAGCCAGTGAAAATCACGGAGGCCCCCCTTCCCTTCCTTGACGTGGGGCTCCAGGAGGAAGACGGACTGACCGTACTTCTGAAACCGCATCAGGTTTTCTGTCCGGACCCGCTTGAGCAGGGCCTCTTTGTGGGCCTCGACGCCTTCTTCGGTGCGATCGAGAACGTGCTGGTAGAGACTCCGGCTACCGGCCACGTAGCGCAGGTCTAAGAGAGCGGTCTGGGTACAGAGGTCGTGCTCCGCCCTCGCGAGGATCTCTTCGACCGTACCGGGGTGGTGGCCCACCTGGAGGCCCGCATCCCACAAGGGATAGAGGAGACGGCGGCCGTGCTCCTCGAGGCGCTCCTCGTCTGGCTGGGCAGTGATCAACATGACGTCGACGTCGGAGTAGGGACAGAGCGCCTTTCGGGCATAGCCGCCAGTGGCGACAAGACAGAAGTCCTCATTGCCCCATTGGGCGCCGACATTCCCATCTTCTAGGGCCCTGCGATGCGCGGCCCGCAGGGTGTTGTCGACGGCAGCCGTGTAGAGCCGCGTGATTCGGCTGCCAGCGCTGTCGGTCCCCCGCTGAAAGCCGGTCACTCGCTCCCGAGCCGCTACCAAGAAGGCTCTCGGATCGTCGTAGGCGGCTACGGGACCCGAGTCCGGCCTCCCAGAATCACTCATGGGATCGCTGCTGGTAGATGGGGTCGGTAGCTGCGGCTCGGGTTGCAAACTCATCGACTGCCCGGGCGAGAGCCTCGCTGACCCGCTGGTGGTAGGCCCGCGTTCGCAGCCGCTTCTCCTCCTCGCCGTGGGTCACGTAGCCCACTTCCACCAGGATGGCCGGGACTTGAGCATCGACGAGGACCCAAAAGGGTGCGGATCGGACCCCTCGGTCCCGAACCCGCTCATCCCCGTAGAACTCCTGCAAGCTCTCGACCAAACGATGATGGGCAACGCCGGCAAAAACCTTCGACTGCACCGCAACTGCCCCCATGCGAAGGTCGTCTACGAGGCTATCGACGTCAGCACGTCGCTCGGTCCCCGCTGCGCGTCCGGCGCGGTTCTCGCGCTCGGCGAGCCGGAGGGCCGCCTCGTCCGACGCCAAGTCCATGTAGTAGGTCTCCAGGCCCCTCGCTTCGGCCGCCGGCGCAGAGTTGGCGTGGATCGACAGGAGCAGACCAGCACCTGAGGCGTTGGTCAGGCCGGTCCTACGGTCCAGAGGGAGGGTCTCGTCACTACTTCTCGTCTCGAGGACCTGGTAGCCCCGGGCCTCCAGAGCTCGAGTGGTAGCTCGGGCAATGGCAAAGGTGATGTCCTTCTCGAAGCTGCCCGATGCCCCCCGGGCGCCCAGGTCCTCGCCGCCATGTCCCGCGTCGACGACGACCCGAGACCAGGAGCGCTCAATGGCGAGCGAGTTCTCGGGTCCGGGCAGACTGCGATCCGAAGCCGTCTTCGGGCCCCCTCCGTCGTCACCGGTCGGCGCAACCCGGGCCGAAGCGCTGTCCCCCGAGACCGCCACTGCGGCCCCTTTCTCAGACACATCGGGTGGAGCTTCGGCCTCGTGCACCGGGCCCGGGGCCGCGCTCTCCTCGGCCTTCGGGCCGCAGCCGGCGAAGGTAAGGGCCAAGGCGCAGGCCAAGAGAAGTGCACAGAGAGCCCTCACAGCCCCTCTGCCTTGTCCTTCAGGTCGGAGAGGATTTGGATCGCTTCCAGCGGGGTCAGGCGCTCAGGATCCAGCTTCAGCAGCTCCTCACGAATCATGGCCGCCCGGCCGCCAAACAGGGCGAGCTGTCCCAAGGATGGTCCCGAGTCGCCGACCTGGCGAGCGAGCTTGGGATGCCCCACCTCGTTGGTCGTCTCCCGCTCCAGGTTGCTCAAGACCTCCCGCGCGCGCTCCAAAACCGGCTCGGGCAGACCGGCCAGCTTGGCCACTTGAATGCCATAGCTCCGGCTCGCCCCACCCGGACGAAGCCGCCGCAAGAAGATCACCCTGCCACCGATCTCACTGACAGCGATGTTGAAGTTCTGGACCGCTTCGCGCGTCTCCGCCAGGCCGGCCAGCTCGTGGTAGTGGGTTGCGAACATCGTCCGGCAGCCCAGCGTATCGGCGATGTACTCGGCCACGGCCCAAGCGATCGCCACCCCGTCGTAGGTAGACGTCCCCCGTCCGATCTCGTCGAGGATGGCGAGGCTTCGCTCGGTTGCCTGATGAAGAATGGCCGCAGCCTCGCTCATCTCGACCATAAAGGTGCTCTGACCGCGGCTTAGATTGTCCGAAGCACCCACCCTAGTAAAGATTCGATCCACAACCCCGATATGGGCCCGCTGCGCAGGCACAAAGGAGCCAGATTGCGCCATCAAGACAATCAACGCCACCTGACGCATGACCGTCGACTTTCCGGCCATGTTGGGTCCCGAAATGATGGCTAGCTGGCAGGATTCTCGGTCCAAACGGACATCGTTCGGAACAAAGCGCTCTCCGAGCGGCATTTGCTCCACGACCGGATGGCGACCAGCCTCGATGTCGAGTACCTCCCCCTCGTCCAAGGTCGGCCGGACGTAGCTGTACTGAACCGCCACCTGGGCGAGGGCCGCCAACGCGTCAATCTCGGCCAGCCGCCCGGCCAGGGCGCTGAGATCAGCCGCCCGCCCGGCGACCCGGTCCCGGAGGTCGCAGAACAACTCGAACTCCAAGGCACAACGCCGCTCTTCAGCCCCCAAGATCTTCGCCTCGAAGTCCTTGAGTTCGGGCGTGTAGTAGCGCTCCGCGTTTGCCAGCGTCTGCTTGCGAATGTAGTGCTCGGGCACCAGCTTGAGGTTGGCCTTGGTGACCTCAATGTAGTAGCCAAAGACCCGGTTGAAGCGGACCTTGAGGCTGCCGATCCCCGTGTCTCGCCGCTCCTGGCTCTCAAGCCGCGCCAAGGCCCCCTTCCCCTCCCGGCTGAGTTCGATGAGTTCGTCCAGCTCGGAGTGCACACCCCGACGGATGAGACCGCCCTCCTTCAGACCCAAGGGCGGATCCTCCTCCAGCTCACGCTGAATGGCGGAGCAGAGCTCCTCCAAGTCGGGAAGGGGCAGGAAGTAGGGGTTCTCGCGCGCATCGCTGCGGTCCAACAGGATGTCGACAGCAGGTGCCTGCTGGAGCGAACGACGCAGGGCCAGCAGATCCCGGGCCGTCGCCCGGCCCGCCAAGACCTTGCCGTTGAGCCGTTCGATGTCGTGCACCCGGTCCAACCGGTCCCGAACCTTCTCGCGCAGCTCTGCAAGCTGGACCAAGAGTTCGACGGCCGAGAGCCGAGCTTCGATGGCCTCTACGTCCAAGAGGGGGGCGCCGAGCCAGTGCCGAAGCCGTCGGCTGCCCATCGGGGTGACGGCCTTGTCCAGGAGCCCGATCAAGCTCCCGCTCCGCCGCCTCTCGCTGAGGGTGCGGAAGATCTCCAGATTCTTGCGGGTGCCCTCGTCGAGCACCATGAACTGCTCGATCTGGTAGGGCCTGAGGCTACGGACGTGGCCCAGTTCGT
>CAZQTQ010000100.1:4743-11995 GCA_964596025.1 uncultured Rickettsiales bacterium | reverse complement strand
GTCCGCTCCATCGAGGCTATGGACCAAGCCCTGGGTCGTCTCCTCGCGGAGCTGGGGGCCTTGGGCGGGGCTGCCCTGGTGACTGCGGACCACGGAAACGCCGATCAGATGTATCGGATCGACAAGAAGACGGGCGAATACCTCGAGGAAGCGCTGACCTCACACACCCTGAATGCGGTCCCCTGCTACCTCTTCGACCCCAGCGGTAGGGGCCGGCTCGCCGGTCGTCCTGGTGGTCTGGGGAACGTCGCGTCGACAGCGCTTGAGTTGATGGGCTTCCAGTCGCCTGAGGGCTACCTGCCGAGCCTGTTCTAGCCGAACGGTCTGTGTGTGGGGGCAGCGCGGCCTTAGCTGCTGGTCTTGCGACGCGGTCCAGCCAGTCCTTTGAACAGGTCGTCTGGGGAGGGGACGTCGTCGCCTGCGAACGAGCGGGGTTCGGCAGGGCTTTCGCCACCAGTTGCCCCCTCGCCGTCCTTTGTTTGCTCTTCTGCTTCGTTCAACGACTTCGCTTCTTCTTGGGCTGCCTGCTCCAACATGGCGTCCAGGCCACTGAAGAGGTTGCTGAGGTCGGCGCTCTTTGGGCCATCGCCTTTGCCAGGACCTGGCTCCTCGATCGCCTCGCACATCCGTAGCCAGAACTCGGCCAGCTTCCTTCGCTCCCCCCGGAAGCTCTTCGGGCCCTTGCCGCCGGCGCACCCCGTGAGGCAATCGGGCGGAAGCTTCCATCCCATGGTCATTGCCAGGAGAGCTAGCTCCGCCGGCAGGACGAAGGTGGTCTTGCAGCGGGTGCAGGACCGTTCTTCATCGACGATGCCCCGCCGCTCGGCCCGGCAGTGGGCACAGCGACGCGGCAGGGAGAGACCCTGACCTCGGGTCCACTCCTGCTCCAAAGCGTCGACCCGGAAGGCCGCCTGGCAGTTCTTGCAGTGTCGAATCATGGTGGCGTCCAGCGGGGGTTCCCCGCGACCAACCCATCCCTACCACGTACCGAGATTTTGGTACGGGTCCCTTAATACCGTCGTCCGTGTACGCGCGCCCGTGGTAGAAAGCAAAGAGCGGGGCTGGTGGGCCCACCGGCCCCGCCTTTCAAGGAGGGAGACGTCGCACGGTTTTTCGAGGGAAGGTTAGGCATCCTCGGTCCCTTTCTTGGGGCATGCTGGGAGGATGTGAACAAGCTGTGGAGCCGACCCTTTAGGATCTTGACACAGCGAACTCGTTGATATTGCTGGAGTTTCCCAATTTGTGCAAATTTTATGTCAAGAATTCATTGACTTGATGTAAAGGCATAAGCAAAGCTGATCCTGTGGCTGGCCTTGCGCCGGCCCCCCCTGGACGCGGGGCGACGAAGAGAAAAGGCGGGCCACTGAGGCCCCGAGGACATCAAGAAAGGGCGAGTAAATCGCCCGCCGAAATAACGGCCGGCATGACCGGCTCAAAAAAAAGGGGTCGCCGAAGGGCGGCGCCGAAACAAAACAGGAGGTTTTCACCATGACCAGGACCGAGAATTGGAACCGGTTCCTTTGTTTCGTTGGGGCCGTTGGCCTTGTCGGAACCCCCATGCTTCCGGGTTGTGCTGGCAGCGATGTCGGCGGCAACAACGGCGGCAACAACGGCTTCGATTCCGTCGGTGATGACGACGGAAGTGGCAACCAGGGCGACGACGACAACCAGGACACGACCAGCCTTACCGGTGTGGTTCGGGGCTGGCAGCTCGTTGACGTAGCCGGTGAGGAGACGAACCTTCAGATGCCCGTCGAGGGCGTCGAGGTCTCGACGAACCGCGGCGAGTCCACCACGACCGACAGCGACGGGCGCTTCCTGCTCGCCGACGTAGAGCCGGGTGAACGCGTCCTCGTGAGCTTCTCCAAGAGTGGCTACGCCTGGACTCAGACCCCCCTGGACATCCTAGAGGGCGTCGAGAACACCATCATCCAGACCATCGCCGTGGTTGACTTCACTTCGACCTTCGAAGCGGGCACTGGGACGAGCTTTGAGTTGGAAGAGGGCCTCACGGTCGATCTTCCCGCCTCCAACTTCCTGGACGCCAGCGGCACGGCCTACGATGGACAGGTTACGGTCGAGGCGACCTTCTTCGACATCGACACCGTCGACGTCGATGGCTATCCCAGCAACGGCAACGAGCTGTTCGCCACCCCTGGCGACTTCAGCGCGGTTGACTCCGACGAGGCTGAGGTCATCCTCGAGTCCTTCGGCATGTTCCAGATCAACCTCTGGGACGAGAATGGCGAAGAGCTCAACCTCGGCGCCACCGGCTCCTCCATCGTCATGCCGATTGAGAGCCTTGGTAGCACCCCGGAACTCGGCGATGTCGTCGAGGCCTGGAGCTACAACACCGAGAACGGAAAGTGGGTTGAAGAGGGCACCGGCACAGTCATCGATCTCGGCGACGGCGTCTTGGCCTGGGAATTCACCGCACCCCACTTCTCCACGTGGAACTGCGACCGACCCATGCCGACCCACGGCTGCCTCAGTGGCGTGGTCACTGACAGCCAGGGCAACGCTCGCTCGGGTGCCACGGTTCGCGCTGTGGGCATCAGCTACATCTCCACCACCACGGCTCGCACCGGCCAAGACGGCAGTTTCTGCCTCGAGGTCAAGAATGGCGAGACGGTTTGGGGCGAGATTTCCTACACGGTGGGCGGACAGCCCGCGAGCCAGCGCACCGATCCGGTCACCATCCCTTCGGGGCAGGCGACCTGCCAGGACGGCGACTCCAGCGACTGCTACGACCTCGGCGTGATTCCTGTCGAGATCATGGCTTGCGTCCAGGGCCTCGTGCTCGACGCGCAGGGCAACGCGGTTTCGGATGCTCAGGTGATTAGCCCGCAGGGTGGCCTAGCCACGAGTGCTACGGACGGATCATTCTGCCTGTCGACACCGGTCTTCCAGACGACGGAGGTCTACGTGCTCAGTGTCGACAACACCACCGTCGGCTACCAGCCGCAGGTGCTGTACACGCAGCCCGGACGTCCGGATTGCTCGGCTGGCTGCAGCAACATCGTACGGATGCGTCCCTACACCTCCACGTCCTGCGCGCAGGGCTCGGTGGTCATCAACAACGAGACCACCGCGGGGATCGTCGTCGAGGCTTACGACGACAACTTTGACAGCGTCCGCATCTTCAGCGCTCTGACCGATGCCGCTGGCCAGTACTGCGTCCCAGTACCGGCTGGCATCGAGGCTTCGGTGCAGGTCGGTGTTGGCGACACGATTTGTGGTAGCCAGTCCGTCACCGGTGCAGTTGCCGGTGCGGAGTGTGATGAGAGCAACCAGGGTGGCGAGTGCCTCCAGGTTGGTTCCATCGACTGCAACTTCTAGAAGGACCCCGGTCCTCGGAACCCGGAACCCCCGGGTCGCTTCGGCGACTCGGGGGTTCCTACTTGGGGCTGGGGGTCCGGGGAAGCCGCCCCTCCTCGTACTCGGGGTGGGGGCGCCCCCCCGACCGGGCTCAGCTGGGCTGCCGGCTTGCGCTGAGAACCTGACGGCCCTCGAGTACAGCCACGATGCAGTCGACCGCCTCGTCCACGCCTAGGCTCGCGGTGTCGAGGTGGAGGTCGGGAGACTCGGGCGGCTCGAAGGGGGCAGAGATCCCCGTGAACTCGTCGATTAGCCCCGCCCGGGCCTTTTGATAGAGGCCTTTGGGGTCGCGTTCCTCGCAGACCTCGAGGCCGGGATCGACATGGATCTCGATGAAACGACCGGGCATTCGGCTGCGGGCGAAGTTCCGGTCTGCTCGGTAGGGGCTGATGAAGGCGCAGAGAACCACGAGGCCCGCGTCGGCGAAGAGCGCTGCGACCTCCGACACCCGCCGGATGTTCTCTGTCCGGTCCTCTGCTTCAAAGCCGAGGTCTCGGTTTAGGCCCATCCGGACGTTGTCGCCGTCCAGCACATAGGCGAGCACCCCCCGTGCGGCCAAGCGCTCCTCCACAGCCCGGGCCAAGGTTGACTTGCCCGAACCGGACAGGCCCGTAAACCATAGGCATACGCCGCCGTGGCCCAGGATGCGGGCCCGCTCCTCACGGCCGATCCGCCCACGATCTTCGCTCAGGTTCTTGGACTTGGGACCCTCGTTGTTCACCGCTCTAGTCTCTCCCCAGGCGCAGCTCAAGTCCAAGGGCCAGGGTCTCGCCGAGGACGCGCCTCATCCGGTTGAAGTTGAGTACCTTGCTCGATCCAGCCTGTCGGGGGCGGATGTGGAGGGTGGTGGCTCCGGCCTGGGCCCCTTGGCGAATGGCGCGGATTGGCAGCTCCAAGTTGTAGAAGAAGGTCTCGCTGCGCAGGGACAGGCCCTCGACGATCTCCCGACGAACGAGGTAGACGCCGTCCATGGGTCGGCCGACCCCGGTGGCAAGCCACAACACCAGGCGGAGGCCGCGGCTGAGCAGCCTCCGAAGCGGACCGTCAGCTTCTTCGAAGCGGTCGGGGAAGTGACAAGTGACCAGGTCGAGCTGGGGATCTTGCGCCAGCACGTCAAACAGCTGGGCCAGCTCTTCAGGCGGCACCTGGCCGTCTGCGGGGAGGGCGACGAGCCAGTCCTTCCGGGCCGCCCCAAAGCCGGTTCGAAGCGCCTCTCCGATGCCACGGTTCGTGGGGTGACGCAGCACTCGCATGCGGTCGGGGGCCTCTTGGACAACGGATTCAGCTGCCTCTGCTGTGCCGTCGGTGGAGCCGTCGTCTACGACCAAGACCTCGTAGTCCTCGACTGAATTGTCCAAGAAACCCTTGGCTTCCCGAACGCTACGGGCCACATTCTCGGCCTCGTTGAACCCGTAGATCACGACGGAGACCGACTTCATGCGCGGGACTCTAGCAAGGATGCCCATCGGACTGCGGTTGGCCCTCGGTTTGGGGACCGCCGGGCTGCTCTTGGTCTTCGGCCTGGCGCTGCGGGTGGAGGCTCCAGTGTTTGGGAGCGTCGTCATTGGTCTGGGGCTCTTTCGTTTTGTGGCGTGGATCGGAGAACTTCGCCGTGCCCTGCGGCGTGCGTCGCGGCGGCGGCGGGAGGCCGAGGAAGCCACGGAGGCTGAGAAGGTCTGGGACGAGATGGTGGCAGAAGAGGGAGAGGGAGGCCCAACGGCCCCTCTGCTGCTCTTGTCGGCGGTCCTGATCGGAGGTCTGGGGGCTTCGTGCGGGTCGGCCGTCGGAGGCGGGGGTCCGCCACCTTCTGGCGACGACGACAGCGGAGGTAGCGCTGGTGACGACGACGACAGCGGAGGCAGCGCTGGCGACGACGACGACAGCGGAGGTACCGCAGGCGACGACGACGACTCGGCTGAGGAGACCCCGAACGCTGCTGAGCGCCTGAAGGACTCCATGCTTGTCCTCTACAACGCTGAAGAGGAGGCTTCACTCGAAGTTGCCGAGTACTACGTGGCCCAGCGAGGCCTCCCGCCCGACTCTCTCTGTCCCACATGGCCGGGAGACTTGTCCGAAATCTCCATCGAGGACTACCAAGAGGGGGTAGCGGGGCCGGTAATTGACTGCATCGACGGGGCGTGGGATGCGACCTTGGTCCTGGTTACGACCTGGGGCCTGCCCTACAAGGTATTGAGCGCGGTCCTCGACATCGGGCCGAGCACCGACTACTGGCACGCCTCGCTGGATGCGCTGCTTACGTATCCTCACCACAACGACGACCTTCCGCTCGCTGCGACCTACAGCCCCTATGCACGGTCGAGTACGTCGTCGACCGGTGAGTACGAGGCAGGTCAGGGCTTCGGCGACTGGCGCGAGGAGACCGGCACCGTCTACTACCTCGTCGGGCGGATCGATGGCGCGACCGCTGCTGAGGCCATGGCCCTCATCGACCGAGCCCTGGACGGCGAGGAACGGGCCGCTGCCGGAGAGCTGGTCGGCACCTCCTACGTCGATTCCGGTCACAGTGAGGAGACCGAGGACACCTTTGGAACCTATGGCTCGGTGGAGCACGACCTCGAGCGACTCGAGGAGGTCTTCGAGGAGGCTGGTTTTCCACCGGTACGCGACGACAGCTCGGCCGAGTTCGGTACTGAGCCAGCCCCTCTCAGCTGTCCGAACGCTCTCTACTACGGCGGCTGGTACTCCTTTAACAACTACAACGACGTTTTTACGTGGCAGCCGGGAGCGGTCGGGTTTCACTTCGACTCCTGCTCCGCGTGCAACCCGCGCGGCGGGGAGAATTGGTCAGCCAATGCTCTGTCTCGGGGTATTACCGCCACGATGGGTGCGATCAACGAGCCCTACGTCGCTGGCCTTATGGGCTACGACCAGTTCTTTCTCTACTTCTTCCAGGGCTACACCTTCATCGAGGCGGGAGCGATGGCCACGCCGATCACCGAGTGGATGGCCACCTATCTGGGTGACCCTCTCTACTGTCCCTATTGCAACGACCCGCTCTTGGACGCCGGCTGGAGGCCAGGAGTTCGTTAGCTGGACGCGGGCGGTCTACGACGCGTCGCCACCGTCTCCGCCGCTGCCGCTCTCGGAGACCCGACCGCTCCCGATCACGTAGGAGCCCCCCTTGTCGAGGGACGAGGCGCCGCAGCGGTCCCGCACTCGAAACTCGAAGACCAGCTCCTGTCCTTCGATGAGGGGCCCGTCGAAGGAGGAGAAGGGGAATGTCATCTCGCCTTGTGTGCAGGTGTCGACCGCGCCCTCGGGGCAGCCGGTCATGCCGTGGCCGGCATCGGTGCACTCGTCGAGCATGCCCGAGTCGCAAGCCGTGGTCAGAGTGGCTTCATCAAACCAGCGGGAATCTGCGTCGTAGGTAAGGACTTCCAGGCTGATGTAGCCCCCCACCATGTTGGGTGGGTCGCCGTTCTCAGAGGGGTAGGGGTCGCGCCAGTCGAAGTGAATCGACCAGTAGTAGCTGGACAGTGCCTCGTCGAACCAGGAGAAGAGCTCGACGTTGGCGATGGCGGGGGGTGTGTTGGTGGAGCAGCCGGCAGCCCCGGGATCTCCGCCGGTGAGGATGGGGTTGGCCGGCGCGCAAGCTCCGAGGAGGGTGCCTGCCGCGACGAAGGTGAAGAGGGGGCGGAGGAAGGACAGTCTGCGCATCGGATCCATTGTAGCGGTCCCGCGAGGCCCTGGGTCGGGCTGTTCCTCTACCGGACTACGATGTCGCCAAGGCCGTGCTGGCGCCCGGGCCCCATCCCGACATAGTGGATCAGGCGCAGCAGCGGCTCAATCCCCCTGAACTGGCCGGTCCAGGTGGCCGAGCCGATCAGGGCGTCGCTCCGTTCCGGAGGCTCGT
>CAZQTQ010000100.1:0-4733 GCA_964596025.1 uncultured Rickettsiales bacterium | reverse complement strand
CCACCCGGGTGTGGTCCGCCTTGAGCTCTGCCGCCCCCACGGCACGGAGGCAGTCGTCCACCGGAATCCGGGGGCCGCGGTGCCCCGTCCGTCCCATCCATCCGCCTAGGCTGCGGGTCATTCGGTCAACGATGAGGGGAAGGTCGGCGGTGGGTATTCCCCTTTCGCCTCGTCGTCCGAGCGGCGTGGGGGTGAGAAATGTGAGGGTCAGGCGAGAGCTCCGGACGGTGGGATCGGGTAGCTGTTCCAGGGGAAAGAATGCGGCCTTGGGCTCTAGGTTGCCCGCTTTTCGCCAGCGTAGCTCTTGGTCCTCGTCCAGCACCAAGGCGTGTATTGCCGACCAGATGACGGTCCCGGGAGAGTCCTCGTCGCCCTCGTCTCGCTCCAGGGCCTCGACGAGCCGAGGGAGAGCGTGAGCAGCGCTTCCTGCGAGAATGAGACGGCACTGGGCTGGGCTGTTCGGCCCGATCTTTGATTCGTCCTGCGGGGGTGCCCGGAGCACGAAGGGGCTCCATGCCTCGCCGTCGAGCTCAGTCGCCCGTCCGTGCCGACCGAGCAGTACGTTGGACAGACAGTTTGAATCCACACAACGCGGTCCGTTGCAGCTGCAGAGCTGTCGGTCTACTGCGCCGATGAGCTGGCGGCGGAACCAGCGAGCAGGGTGCTTGCCCACCTTGGTCGTAGTCTTCGCTTTGACCACGAGGCGCAAGATGACCATCGGCCAGTCCTTGAAGGCCTCGCGAAGCTGGGCGGCCAGGGCTTCGTCCGTGGCCGGGGCGCCGGGGGGCACGCGCACTCGGATGGGCTTGGGGCCCTCATTGGGACGGGGTGGCTTCGCCGGTCCTGGCGGTCGCCGCCAAACGTGGGTGCGGGGCCGCTCATCTTTCTTGTCGTGGTGATCTCGAGCCATGGACCCGAAAATCTATCATGGGGCGGTGCGCCTCAGCCCTCTGGCGGCAGCAATCGATCGAGGAATGCAGCGGGTTGGACGAAGTCGAGAGAGGCCTCCAGGGTGTCGCGAGAGGTCGAGGGGGCGCCCCGTGCCTCGATGATGTTGCCGGGTTGGTCAGGCCGGGGAGCGAGGCGGAAGCGTGCGTGGGGAGGCGCCGCATCGTCCACGATCTTGTAGTCCAGCTCCTCCGGTGGCGTCGGCACCTTGCTCAGGCGCGCGCTTAGCGTGAGGACCAGGCCCTGGTGATCGACGGCAGTCAGCCGGGCGACGACGACACAGCCATCTGCCTCTCGGTCCCTTCCCACCCGCGGCCAGAGCACGACAAGCTCCTGGATTCGGCGGGGAAGCCGGGACTCCAAATTCTTAGCGCTGGGGAAGCCGCTGCAGCTGCGCCCTAGCTTGAGGTCGGGGTCTTCGGGGGCTGCAGGCGGCGCTTGGGCGCTTGCTTTTGCGGGCCCGAAGAGGCCGAGAGCGAGGCCGAGGGCCCACGCGGAAAGGAGGAGCCTCACCGGGAGACTCTAGTCTTTCACCAAGGTGCGGAAGTAGGTGAGGCTCACCCCGCGGACTAAGAGCTGGTCCTTGTCTTTGAGGCGGCGTGTGTCGCTCAGCCGCTCGCCGTTCAGCTTGGTGGGGGCGAGGCCCGA
Source organism: uncultured Rickettsiales bacterium (assembly GCA_964596025.1). Lineage (GTDB taxonomy): Bacteria > Myxococcota_A > UBA796 > UBA9615 > UBA9615 > CAZQTQ01. The sequence continues at coordinate 3,137 of CAZQTQ010000100.1, read as the reverse complement.
GAGGGCCAAAACTGCGTATTCACCGTCGTCGCGCCGCCTCAGTTCCAGCAACTGCTTAGCGAACATGGAGCCGCCAGGGATGCGGACTTCGCAGTCGTCGCTGTAGCCCACCCGGATCGTCGACTTTGTCAGTGGCACTTCCTGCCGTTGGCCGCGGTGGCTGATGACGAGGTGGGTCTGCAAGCGCTGGCGGTTCTTGCGGTTGATGATCTCGACTTCGGGTGTGGGCAGAATCACCGTCTGTTCGTCTGCGATGGCGGGGATGGAGTGGTCACCAGAAAGCGTCGAGACGCCGATGTCGGAGTCGGCCGGGCCTTGGAAGATCAGCAGATGTTGGCCCAGCTCGATCCGGTCACCCGGCAGGAGGGCGTGCTTCCGGATGCGGTTGCCGTTGATGTAGAGGCCGTTGGGGGTGTCGAGGTCCTCGATGCGCCAGGCGCCGGCAAAGAACGAGACCCGGGCGTGCCGACGAGAGACCAGGGGGTTGTCCACCCGGATGTCGACGCCATCGCCGCGGCCCAGGATGTACTCCTTGCCCACGAGGTCGAAGGTTCCCAGTTTGTGGCGTCCTTTGAGGATCAAGAACTTTGGCACGAATGGATTCCTTGGTCGGTACAGTGCCACGGTAAGCCCCGGAGCGACGAGAGGATAGCGCCAATGTGCTTGTCCCGCTGGGCCAACTTGGGCCTACGGACTAGTCAGCGCAACAGGTCGGAGCGAGCCGAAGCTCAGCCGAGCCCACGCGAGGAGTACCGGACATGAGATCGCTGTGGTCCTCGGCTGTGACCCGCAGCAGGACCTCGAAATTCTCCAGGTGTCCTTCGCTACCGAGGCCCGCCGAGCAGCTCAAGTCTTGGTGGTCGGGGTGGGGGTCGACGGGCCAGTGCTCGCAGGGGATGTAGCCTACGATTCCCCAGAATTGTTGCACCGAGGTGTATTCCGGGTCCAGCCGTACCGCCTGGACATGGCGGGACTGCTCGTGAATCGACTCGACGGACTCGTCCTTGTGGACGATGAGGATCTCCCATTCGGTGAAGACGACAGGGCAGAGGTTCTCCATGCGGGTCGCCATGAAGATGTGGTAGCCGCCTTGAGATCCGAACCAGATCGGTACCTCTCCGTCCTCTTCCAGCGGCTGGAATCCGGATTCGCCGACCCCGACCTCCACTCGAGGCGCCCCGCAGTAGGTCTGGCCGCAGGCCTCAGCGAAGAAGAGGTCTTCTTCGGGGCAGTCTGCCGGGGGCGGGGGGTTGGGTCCGTCGTCGGTGGGGCCGGGGCAGGATGCGCCCAGGCACGTGGCCGCCAGGGCGGCGAGGACGCAGAGGCCGAGCGAGCCTCGCGGGCTGCCCCGACCGCTTCCCCCTGCGATGGTCGTCTGCATCATTGTGGCCACTCTAGCCGCCCGTCCCTTTCACAGACAGGGCCTGTGGGAACCCTCGGTTGCCGCGCGGCCTGGGAGCCCCCTCGGGGCGGAGGCGGATGCATCAAAAAGGGACGCGCCGCTAACCGAAGGAGATCCCCTGCGCCAAAGGAAGGTCTGTCCCGTAGTTGATGGTGCAGGTTTGCCGTCGCATGTAGGCCTTCCAGGAGTCCGAGCCCGCCTCTCTGCCGCCGCCGGTGTCCTTTTCGCCGCCGAATGCTCCGCCGATCTCGGCTCCCGAGGTGCCGATGTTGACATTGGCGATACCGCAGTCGCTGCCGGCGTGGCTCAGGAAGAGCTCACTGTGGCGCACGTTGCTGGTGAAGATCGCCGAACTCAGCCCCTGGTCCGCGTCGTTTTGGTCGGCGATCGCTTCGTCGAGCCGGTCCCAAGGCGTGATGTAGAGAATGGGGGCGAATGTCTCGTCTCGGCTGATGTCGAGGCGTTTCTCGCTCCATATGATGGTTGGCTCTACGTAGAAGCCGGGGCGGTCGTTGAGTACGTGGCCACCGCAGAGGACCTCACCACCCTGCTCCTTGGCAGTGGCGATTGCCGCCGTATAGCCGTCGACCGCCTGCTGGTTGATGAGCGGACCCATCAGGGTCCCTTCCTCGAGGGGATTGCCGATGGTCACCGACTTGTAGCCCGCGGCCAGACGTTGGACGAAGTCGCGGGCAACGGACCGCTGAAGCAGCAGCCTGCGCGTCGTTGTGCAGCGCTGGCCCGCCGTGCCGACGGCACCAAAGAGGGTGCCGCGGATGCACAGCTCCAGATCGGCGGTCTCGTCCACGATGATGGCGTTGTTGCCTCCGAGTTCCAGGAGGCAGCGTCCCAGGCGTGCCGCTACCGCCGAGCCGACGTGGCGGCCCATGCGGCAGGAGCCCGTCGCTGAAATCAGCGGCAGGCGCTTGTCATTGATCATGGCCTCGCCGACCTCGGCGTCGTGACCGACGACGGTGCACATGACGCCGGCGTGGCCGGCTGGGTTGAAGATGCGGTCCACGATCTTCTGGATGGCGATGGCAGAAAGAGGGGTTGCGAGGCTCGGCTTCCAGATCATCGTGTCGCCGCAGATGGCGGCGATGGCTGCGTTCCAGGCCCAGACGGCCATGGGGAAATTGAAGGCCGTGATGATGCCGATGACGCCCATGGGGTGCCACTGCTCGTACATGCGGTGGTTCGGACGCTCGCTGTGCATCGTTAGCCCGTAGAGCTGCCGGCTCAAGCCCACCGCGAAGTCGAAGATGTCGATGCACTCCTGCACCTCGCCCTCGCCCTCCGCTTGGATTTTGCCCATCTCAAGCGAGATCAGGCTGCCCAGCTCTTTCTTGTGCTTTCGGAACTCTTCGCCCAGCTGGCGGATTAGTTCGCCCCGGACGGGTGCCGGAACGACTCGCCACTTGGTGAAGGCCTCTTGGGCGGCCGCCACCACGCGGTTGTAGTCGTCGCGGGTTGCCAGCTTGACCTGGCCGATGACCGTGGCGTCGATGGGGGTCCGTACGTCCAGCAGCTGGCCGCTCTGCGTGGGGAGCCAGGTGCCGGTCGAAGCACCTTCTTGCGGGGTGTGGACATCGAGCGTAGTCAGGAAATCGTAGGACACAGAAGCCTCCAGCTGCGCGGTTGGGTAGCGCCCCCCATGGGGTCCGCGGCTTCTACCAAAGGCTCTAGCGAACCCGCAAGGTCGTTGGTCTACCGCCTTTCCCATTCAGGCTCAGGC
>CAZQTQ010000099.1:0-12170 GCA_964596025.1 uncultured Rickettsiales bacterium | reverse complement strand
GAAGTTGGGGTGGTCGAAGAGTTCGGAAATCGCCCCATCGCCGAACATCAGCATGTCCAGTACACGGACTCGGTAGCCCGTCCGGAGGAGAAGGCGGCAGAGAAGCGAGCCGATGTGCCCCGCCCCGCCAATGATGAGGATGATCCGAGGGCCCGTGTCTCGAGCCTGGCTCACCTTCGGCTGAATGGAGAAGTGCTGCTCAATCTGCCACTTGATTACGCGCAGACCCCCGCACAAGACGAAGATCCCGAGGAAGGTCAAGATCACGACGGTACGCGGCAGGATCCAGTCCCGGTTCAGGAGGAATCCAAGGGTGACGTAGCCCAGCGCGGAGAGCATGGCGCCTTGGGCCACCGCGATCAGCTTGTAGCGCCGGCGGTAGAAGCGGGTTCGGCTGTAGAAGCCCGAGGCGACAAAGACCAGCAGGGACACTCCGGACACCAGCGGGGCGTTGAAGCGGTAGAAGAGGACGGTCTGTTCGATCCAATGGGCCCGCTGAGCCAGATCGGTGGTGGCCTGAAAGGTTATGAACGTGCGGATGATCTGCGCGACCACGAGAGCAACGTTGATGAGGAACAGATCCACCAGAAGGCGGGGTAAGACCTCGCTCAGTTCGCGTCGAACAGGCGCCATAACTTTGTTCTATCCCAAGATCTCGCGCACCGCTGCGGCTACCTCGCCGAGTTCGCTCGGGCTCATGTCGGCGTACAGGGGGATGGCCATGCACTCTGCTGCTGCCTTGATGCTGGCTTCTAGGCTCGGAGCTGTGCCCATGTCGAGGTTGCGGTAGGCGGCCTGCAAGTGGACCGGAGGTGTGAAGTACTTCTTCCCTTGGATGGCCCGCTCCGCCAGCCTGGCCACGACGTCGTCGCGGCTGCATCGGGCCACCGACGCGTCCACCCGCAGCACCATGTAGATTCCGCTGCCGGTCCGGCCCGGTGCTGGGTCAATGAACGACACGCCGGGCAGGCCGGCAAGTTCCGCCCGGAACTGGGTCATGCGCTCGAGCCGCGCTTCGCGCAGGGTGCTCATCGCCTCCAGGTTGTGGCGTCCGATGACGGCGTGGAACTCGCTGAATCGAGCAGACAAGCCCAAGAACTCGATGTCCTCGCCGTCGGCTGATTTCCCGTAGTCGCGCATTTGGCGGATCCGGCCGGCAAGCGCCCGATCGTTGGTGGCGAAGAGTCCGCCTTCGACCGCGGTGATGACCTTGGTCGGGCTGAGGGAGAAGATCTCGACGTTGCCAAAGCCGCCGATGGGTCGGTCGCCAATCTGGGCTCCGAGGCCCTGGGCGCTGTCGTAGATCACCTTGAGGCCGTGCTCTTGGGCGAAGGCGTCGATCGCCGGGGCATCGGTCGGGTTCCCGAAGACGGCAACCGGCATGATGGCGACGGTGTCTTTGGTGAGGGAGGCTCGGGCCGATGCGAGATCCAGGGTCAAGGTGTCTGGTTCGCAGTCGACGAAGACCGGCTTCATTCCAGCCCACACCGCAGCGAGGGCTGTTGCGGTGAAGGTGAAGGATGGGATGAGAACCTCGCCTCGCCGCAGGTCGAGGCCGCGGAAAGCCAGCATGAGCCCTGCAGTACAGGAGTTGAGGGCGATGACCTCGTCGACCTCGAGTACTTCGCGGGCGACCTCCTCGAAAGCCCGCGTTTGGCTCGACGTCGTAACCATCCCCGAGGTCAGGATGGCCCGAAGATCCGACTCGACCTCTGCGAAACTGGGCAAGGTGGGTCGGATGATGGGGTACTTGATGCTCACGGTCGGGGTTCCAAGTCCTGAGGTTCAGTGCGACGGTCGGAAAGTTTCGACGATCGTCGGGAATCTAGGGTGTCGAGGGGGCGGAGTCAATCGATCTGAGGCGGTTCCGATGGGGTCGCCCCCCGATCCTGGCTCCCCGACTTGGTTTCCGGTGGTGGAGGGGGGCATCGGGAGATGAGAAAGGCGAAGAGGGCGAGAACGAGGATCGAGCCCGCAGCCAGTGCGGACTGCCCACCTTCCCCCAGCCCGGCTACGCGGGTGGCTGCGACCGCGCCAACGAGCCCTAGGGACCACATCAATCCGATTGTCTTCCAACTGCTGAGTCCTGCGTGCTGAAGCCGGAGTGCCACGTGGTCTCCGCTCCCCTTCCAAATGGGGTCGCCGTTGGCGACGCGGACCCCTGTCACATAGACGAGCTCGAAGAGCGGGAGGACCAGGAGGAGTCCCAGGCTGAGGAGGCCTGGCCAGTTGCCCTGGGACTGGACGATCTGGATTCCCACGGCTGCGGCGAGGAAGCCGAAGAAGTGGGATCCGGCATCTCCCAGGAAGATGCTTGCTCGGGGCCGATTGTAGAGCAGGAAGCCGGCTGCAGCCCCGCTGAACGCCCACCACACCGGAACGCCTCCCACGATGAGGCCGGCGCCGAAGAGGAAGATCACCGACGTGCCGGCCACGAGCCCATCGCAGACGTCCATGAAGTTTAGGGCGTTCACCACGGCGACGATCCAGAAGACGGTCAGGCCGGCATCAATGCTCGGTAAACCCGTCAGCGGTGCTCGGAGGCCGGCCGAGACCGCGGTGGTGGCGACCAGTAGCTGCAAGAGGAGCTTGGCTCGGGGCCGAAAGGTCTTGAGGTCGTCCAGTAGGCCGACCCCGAGGTAGAGCGCGCTGCAGAGGACCACCGCACCCCAGGGTCGCGTGAGCCCCAAACCGTAGCCACTGACGCCGCTGACAATCTCCCCCAGCGGGCGGGCCGCCTCGATGCCGGTGCCGGCCCGTCCGAGGAGGCCAACTGAGGCCCCAATCGCTGCTGCCACTCCTCCCAAGTAGGCGATGGGCTTGGTGTGTTGGGGGATGAGAGGGTTGGGGTTCGCGACGATGCCCTGCTTGCGGGCGAATGCCCGAATTGCCGGTGTGGCGAGAGCCGCCGCGACAAAGGCGAAGAGCCAGGTCATCCGGCTTGCCCCCCAAGTTGGGCCACCGCCCAGCGAAAGCCGTCGCGCATCACGCCCGCCATCGACGAGTATTCCCAGCGACCGTAGCGGCCCAGCGGCGTGACACCCTTGTCGAGGACGAACTCCCTCGCCTCCTCCATCAGGCTCTGGTTCTCAGGGGTGAAGACGACGTAGGCAGGGTTGGCTTCCATGCGATGGATCGAGCGGATCGATGCGCCATCGGGGAGGGCCTGTGCCGCGTCCAGATCGGTCCGAACCCTTGCAAACAAGGGGCCGTCTTCGGGAGGCGGGTCCTCGGCTCGGACGGGGATCTCGACGAGGAGCGGGAATCCTTCGGGGGGCGCACAGCCGGGATCGAACTCGTGGAGGTAGATCAGGCGGGTGAAGCAGAGGTCTTCGTCGGCGTAGTAGCGCCAATGCCCTCGGCCCTGGGGGCGAGGGCCTTCGACACAGACGGCGATGGACAGCACCCGATTCCAGCGCAGCAAGTCCAGGCCTCGTCGGAGCGTCTCGGGCAGGTCGGGCGTCATGGAGAGAAGGGCAGGGAGCGGGAGAGTCGAGAGACAGGCCCGCTCAAAGCTGATCCAGTGAGACCCACCGTCCGCCTGGACCTCGAAGCTCTGTCCTTCGGGGTCCCAGGCCACGACGCGCTGTCTGAGTCGGAGATCGGGTACCCGCTGGGCGAGGCGGGCCGACAGCAACTCCATGCCGCGCAGTGGGGCATCGGCAGGGGGGCGGGGGTACCACCCGTTGCTGTTGTAGGCGGCTGCACGGTGGGTAGGATTGGATGCGCCGCGTCGGACGTCGTCGAGGCTGGGGCGTCGGATGTTCCAGTGGAAGCCCGAAGGCGCTAGTCCATTCAGAGCCCGTTTCCACATCTTCCGGTTGTAGGGAAAGAAGAAGCTCTCACACATCGCCTTACCGAAGCTGCGTCGGAGCATCTCCTCGTAGTGAGTGGGGGGGCTGCCGTCGTCGGTCTCCTGGGCCTCTACAAAGTCCCTGACGCAGCGTTCTGCGGCCTCGGCACCGAGGGCCCCGAGGTGCACCTGGAATGGGAAGGGTGCAGTCCCGTCGAGGCACTCCACGAAGGCTTCCGGATGGCAGGGGGCCAGGTCGGCACCGAGTAGGGCATGGATGCGTTCGGCGGTGTCCTCGTCGGCGAAGTAGAGGAGGTGGATGACGCGATCGAACCAGTACCCGTCGAAACAGTCAGTGCGCACGAGGCCGCCAGGGCGACTTTCTTGCTCGACGACCACGGCCCGCTTCCCGAGAACGCTCGCCGCTGCCAGACCGCACACGCCTGCGCCGAGGATGAGGGTGTCGGCCTGCTCGCAGGCGGTCCTGCTCATGGAGCCTATGTTTCCGATGTCGTTGTCGCCAGCCGCTCCCGCTGATCGGCGAGGGCGTCGTCCACGATGGCGGCCAGGTCCGGCCACACGACGGTTCCGATCAGGGACTCGAGTGTGGAGATGTTCGGCACCCGGCTCTGCACGTCGGTTCGTCCCGGGAAGACGGTGTCGTAAGGAACGAAGCGCAGGGGGCTCCCACTTCCGGCGCGGAGCAGGACGAGCTCGGCGAGCTCCAGGATGCCTGCGGGCTCGGCCGAACCCACGTTGAGCGCTCGGAAGCCCTCGCCGAAGGCCTCGGGGTGGGTGAGAACGCGGAGGACGGTTTCGGCGAACGTCCCGACCTCGCAGAAGGTACGGCTCTGTTTGCCCTCGTCGTGGATCTCCAGCGGCTCGTTCATCAGCGCATTTCGGGCGAAGTTCGGCAAGACCATGCCGTGGGCGTGGCTCTGACCCCGCCCGACGACGTTGAAGGGCCGAATCGCGAGGACCCGGCGGCCAGAGGCCGCCGCCTCGCGTCCCAGGCGTTCCATCTCCCACTTGCCCAAGGCGTAGCCAAGGCGCCCACCGTCGTACTCCTCGACGGCCTCCCTCGGCAGGGGGGCGGTCTCAGAGATGGCCGAGTCGGCGGCGTGCCCGTAGACGGCGGACGAGGAGAAGAGTACGGCGGGCATCGAACCCGTTTCCTCCAAGATACGCCCGGTACCCTCGGTGGCGACTCGGTAGGCGTAATCGGCTTGTTGCGTCGCGAGCCGCATGCCGACGACACCGGCCAAGTGCAGCAGCCCTGTGCAGCCCTCAGCGGCGTCGTGGACGGCGGCGGCGTCCAGGACGTCGCCCTCGACGAAACGCAGGTTGGGGTGGTCCGAAAGGGAGTGGCGGCTGCCGGAGCTGAGGTCGTCCAAGACGGTGACCTGCTGTCCCGCGTCGAGCAAACGACGCACAAGGACCGAGCCGATGAAGCCCGCCCCTCCGGTCACCAAGAGATGCTGTGTCCAGTGTTCTTCGGCCATGGGCAAGACGTTCCAGTACTCCGATTCCGTCGGAGGATGTCGAGCAGCCCACCATAAGGCAGCGGCTTGCTGGCGTCGAGATGTCCGACCATTCCGATTCCTCTCCTCACTCAGGGACGGCCAGGTTGTCTTCGTCGCAGAGTTGCAGGCCCCTCTTGCGAAGGAGGGCGGCGAAGACCCCGTCTCCGGAACGCTTCGCTCCGTCAATGCGGGTCGTGCCGCATCCGCAGGAGGGAGAGCGCGCTTTGAGGATCGCGAACGAGGCCCTTGGAGCGAGGGCACGGGCCGCCTGGGCGCCGCGTACAAAGGCATCGGTCACCGAGCCATCGTCCCCAAGGCGAGCCACCGATGCCCGCCCCTCCAGCACGGCCTGGCCGCAGCCACCGCGCAGCTCAGCCGCGGGGCGAGGGGTCCCCAGGCCGCCCAGCTCCTCGGGACAGACCGCGACCACCGTCCCCCCGCCTTCCCGGTGCCGGGCTACTGCAGCCTCGACGGCGGCGTGCTCCTGGCTCCCGCCATCGTAGCGGCAGGCTCGGCCGAGAAGGCAGGCCGAAACGAGCCAGGTCTCGAGCTCGCCCCCACTCACCGGCGGCGACGGTAGACGGTCAGGAGGAGGAGGGCCGCGAGGAATCCGACGGATCCATCTGGACGCGACTCGGCGAGCAAGCCGCACCCGGGGCATCCCGTGCTGCTGGCAAGCGCACCCGTATCCCCCGGAGGAGGAGCTTCGCTGTCGTCGTCGTCTCCGGTCGCAGAGTCGTCGTCGTCGTTGCCGGCGGAGTCGTCGTCGTCGTTGCCGGCGGAGTCGTCGTCGTCGCTGCTGGGGCTTCCGGTGCTGAGTTGGAGGCTGAGGTTGTCCAGGTAGCTGTCGTTGTCGCTGCCTGCTAAGCGGGTTCCGGTGATGGTGAAGTCGACCCTGCGGGTGGTGGCCGGCACCGGAACTTCGGTCAGAAACTCCGTCCAGGTCGCGCTGTAGCTTCCGATCGACTCCGTGGTTTCGACCAGGTTGTCGGCGTGGTTTGAATCGACGGCGTCGAAGAAGTTCAAGAAGAAACCGGGCCGGTCGCTTCCGCTGTAGTTGCGCATCCAGGCTGAGGCCAGGACCGTCAGCTCACCCGCGTCGATGGCGGTGGCCCACTTGCTCAGATCAACCGCCTGGAAGGACTGCCCGAAGTCGACTTCGTTCTCGCAGACTCCACCTACCGCGAAGAGCTTGTCTCCGGCATAGGGGGTCACACTGTCGCATTCCCCGTCGCCCAGCGACTCGAGGGTTCCGACGAAGACCTCCCAGTGTGCCGTTCCATCCTCGGCGCCGGGATTGAGCAGCAGGTTGTCCGAAAAAGCAGAGGCCCCTGTTTCGAAGGCTGTGGCCTCGCTCCAGTCGCTCCATGCCAAGGCTTGGTCTCGGTAGCGCAGCCGCCAGCAGTACGCGCTGTTGGCGCTCAGGTATCCGAGCTGGTGATCGGTGAGGTCGTCACCAGCCAGGGTGTCTTCTCCGAAGTACTGATTTTCGTGCTGGATCCAGATCTCCTGGAGTGGAGTATCAAAGGCGGTGCAGGAGCTCGCGAGCTGGAAGTGAGTGGAGCCGTGGGCGTCGCTGTCGGCGTCGGCAAAGAAGGAACCAACCAAGAGCAGCTCGTCCGGGTTTTGGCCGGAACCTGAGGGGTAGAGGGCCTCTGGGAGGTCTGGCGGAGTGCTGTTCGTGCGGACCGTGATCGTGTCGCGGACCTCGTTGTCGCGTGTAGTGGCTTCGTTGCCTCGACTCACCCGCCGAAGGGTGAACTCGGGGTTGTCGCCAGCCTCGACCTCGACGAAGACAAAGCCCCAGTCGTCCTGGCTGACGCTGAACTCGGCGTAGTCCGCCTGGGGGTACTCGCCCCAGCCGTCGATTGCGCCTCCGGCAGTGGCCACGTTGACCCAGAGGTGCCGCTGGTCTCGGCTCTGGCCGCGCGAGTAGCCGTGGGTGTGGCCAAAGAAGTGGATGGAGGGCTTCCCACATTCCTCGGTGAAGTCCTCCATTCGCTCGATGACATCGCCGGTATAGGACGCCTCGCCCGGGGTCCACAGCTCACTCTTGTGTGGGTGATGCAGCTGGGCGAAGACGAAGTCGATGTCCGGATCGTTGCAGACCCCGGCCAAAGTGGTCTCTAGCCAGTCCAGCTGTTCTGGGATCCGGTAGCTGCCGTTGGAGTCAAGGCCGACGATCAACAGGTTGGAGTACTGGTGGTGCCACCAGTGTTCCTCGTAGCCCGTGGTCCCGTTGTCGGGAAGGTTGAAGTAGCGGAAGAAGTTGGGGCTGTCGTACTCGTGGTTCCCGGGGACCGGGTAGACCGGCACTTCGGCAAACAAGGGGTTGGCGGGACCGAAAAAATGCTCAGCCCACTGGCTGTAGGTCGTGCCCGTGACGACCAGGTCGCCCGGAATCAGGTTGAAGGCGAGCTCGGCGGGGAGGTCGTCGCTGTACTCGCTCTCGACGAAGTCTAGAACGCCGTCGTGCACGACCTCTTGGAACTTGGCTGGGTTGCTTCCATCGCGCTGCATATCGCTCATTGCGACCATACGAAAGGAGGCGTTTGCGCTGGGCTGAGGAGGCGTGATGAAGGAATAGATCTCTGAGTCTTCCGTGCCTCCGTCCACTTGGTAGTAGTAGCGGCTGGCCGGGGTCAGCCCCGTCAGCGACACGGTGTGGACCTTAGAGTCCCCCGATCCCGCGACAGAGTCGCCGGTCGCTACCGAACCCAAGGTCTCGCTCGTTCCCCAGGCCACCTGCGAGCTGTCGTCGTCGTCGGTCTCCCACATGATGACGATGGACTCAGGAGTGGCCAGCTGAAGGTAGGGCTGGACCACTAGGGTCTGGGCTTGGGCTGAGCCCGCCAGCGGCAGGAAAGCCAGGACGCATAGGGAGGCACGGAGGAGGAAGTGGATGAGGTCGTCGGCGCTTTTCATGGCTGGACTCTAGCAAGGTGCTGCGACCCGGCCGTGGCGAACCTCCCGCCCCGAACTGCCCGGCCAGTACGCATGCGCTACCCTCCGAATGCGTTTCCTGGACCGGAGGGTGTGTCGGTGGGTCTAAAGCTGCTTGTTGACGGGGGCTACCTGGTCGTTGGAGGCGGGATCCACGTAGGCCTCGAGTTCCACCGTTACTTGTCGGGACTGGATGAGTTCGATATCCACTGGCGCTTGGCACCCCCACTGAAGCGGGCGATGGAGAAGAGCAGCGTTGGCCTCCCAGCCCGCTGGACTTTGGGGCAGCCGCCGCCTCTGCGGCGCATCCGGCAGTTTCGGACCTTGGTGCGCGAACTGCAGCCTGACTGTGTCTTCTCAGTCTTAGGCCCGCCCAACTGGTCTTGCGCACCGATTCCTCACGTCTCGGGTTTTGCACGGGGCTTTTGCTTGAATCCGGACAGCCTCGCCTGGAAACATCTCGACCGTCGTTCCTGGCTGCGCATATTCGCCGTCGACGGCCTCCTCACCCCGCGCTTCCTTCGGAATGCCGACTACTACTGGGTCGAGACCGCCGTGGCTCGCGAGCGCCTCCTCGCTCGGACAGACTTGGCCCCCGATCGCGTGGTGGTCACCGGCAATACCTGCGCCGAGGTATTCCGGACGTGGAAGCCGAACCCCAGCGATCCGCCGGCCTTGGTCCGCCGCTCCGAGGACGAGTTTCTGCTCCTGACCGTTGCCTCCTGGTATTCCCACAAGAACTTGGAACTGATTCCGGAGGTGGCCCGAGACCTAGTGACGCGGGAGCGCCGGCCGGTTCGCTTCATCCTCACCCTGGAGCGAGAGGGGCCACACTGGAAGAGGCTTCAAGCGCGGGCGCGGGAGCTTGGGGTTGAGGATGTGGTGACGACCGTGGGACACCAGCACCCAGCCCAGCTGCCAGCCCTCTACGATTCTGCTGACGTGATGTTTCTGCCCACCTTGCTCGAGACCTTCTCGGCCGCCTACCCCGAAGCGATGGCGGGCGACTGCGCCATCGTCACCACCGATCTGGACTTCGCCCACGCGATCTGTGGGGATGCGGCGCAGTACTTCGAGGCGCTCAACCCTGGCGCGGCGGCCGATGCGATCGGCGTACTCATTAACGATGAGGCTCGGGTGCAGGAGCTGCTGGAGGCGGGCCGGCGGCAGCTGGAGACTTTCCCCGACTCCAACCGCCGCGGAGAGATCGTCGTGGACCTGATTCGAACGGCCTGCTCTCAGGGGCGGTAGCCCGAGGGGTGGGCTCTGCACCAGGCCCAGGCCGAAGCGAGCATGTCGTCCAGTCCGTAGCGAGCGTTCCAGCCCAAGCCGCTCTTGATACGGTCGACCTGGGCGACCAGCTCGGGGATGTCGCCTTCCCGCCGTGCGACCCGCTGGTAGGGGATTGGATGCCCGGTGGCGGTGCGTGCCGCGGCCAGGACCTCCAGGACGCTGCTGCCGTGGCCGGTGCCGACGTTGTACACCTCGAAGCCTATGTTCTTTGCGCTCTGGGTGAGGGCGATCTCGTGGACTTCGGCCAGATCCATGATGTGGACGTAGTCACGGATGCAGGTGCCGTCGGGGGTGTCGTAGTCGTCGCCGAAGATGTGGAAGTAGGGACTTCGGTTCAGGGCGACGTCCAACAGAACAGGCCCGAGGTTGGTGCGCAACCGGGGATCTTCCCCCATGCGTCCCGACGGGTGGGCTCCCACGGGATTGAAGTAGCGCAGCGCCACGGCCGTGCCGTTGCTGGAGTCCACCCAGCGTGCGATTACCTCTTCGCCCTGAGCTTTGGTCTCTCCGTAAGGGCTCGTGGGGGCCAGAACGCTGTCTTCGCTGGCGCGACCCCCCTCTAGGTCGCCGTAGACTGCAGCCGACGAGGAGTACACGAGGCGCCGGCAGCCGTAGCGGCTCATCGCTTCAGTCAGGGCTGCAGTTCCTTGGACGTTTGTGTGTAGGTAGGCCTCTGGACGCTCGAATGAGTCGGGGACGGACTTCAGGGCGGCGAAGTGAAGGACGGCGTTGAAGGGTCCTCGTGCCCAGGCACGGTCCAGGTCTGAGGCCTCGGCCAGGTCTCCCTCGACCAGTGGAATCTCGGAACCGGAGAGCTCAGCGGCTCGCTCGACCGCCTCCGAGTGGCCGTTCTCCAGGCTGTCCAGCACCACGACCCGGTGTCCGCTGCGGGCGAGCCACTCGGCACAGTGGGAGCCGATGTAGCCGGCACCACCGGTGACGAGGAGGGAGCATCGAGGGGGTGGAGCGGGCATGCGGGCTCATCGTGGTACCCGACCAAGCGCTTTGTCAATGGCCTCGTCGCGTTGCAGCGGAGCCAAGCGCCCGCCTTTCTCTTCATCAAGGGATGAGGTAGAAAGCCGCCTATGCATGCGGTAGGAGACGACGTTGGCGTCCCCATGGTCTCTTCGGATGCCGCGGGCGAGCCGGACTGGCAGGTCCCCGACTTTGACGTTCAGTCCTACTTCGAGCGGCGGAGTGGGGCGTGTGTCGTCATCCCCGTTCTCAACGAGGGGGAGCGGATTCGCTCGCTCTTGCGGAAGATGGCGGCCCTCGGGCAACCCCAACGCCACGATGTGGTCCTGGTGGACGGCGGCTCCACCGATGGTTCGTTGGACGAGGAACTCCTGCGGGAACTGGGTGTCCGGGCCCTCCTGGTGAAGACTGGACCGGGCAAGCTCAGCGCCCAGCTTCGCTGCGGGTATGCCTGGGCTCTTCGGGAGGGCTACGAGGGCATCGTCACCATCGACGGAAACGACAAGGACGACCCCGACCCCATCGACCGGTTCGTGGAGCGTTTGGCGGACGGTGTCGACTTTGTCCAGGCCTCCCGCTACCTGCCAGGGGGAGCCGAAGAACGTGTTCCTCCTCTCAGGACGATCGCGATCCGTCTGATCCACGCCCCCGTCTTGAGCCTGAGTTCGGGCTTCCGCTGGACGGACAGCACGCAGGGCTTTCGGGCCTACAGCGCCCGGATGCTTCGTGATCCGCGTGTGGCTCCCTTTCGGGACGTCTTCTCTGTCTACGAACTCCTAGGCTACATGAGTCACTGCGCTCCTCGGCTGGGGTTCCGCTGCGAGGAGCAGCCGACGGCTCGGCGCTACCCTGAGGGAGAAGTGCCGACCAAGATCAGCGCGGTTCGCGGCAACCTCCGTTTGCTGAGGACCCTCTTTTTGGCGGCTTCGGGCGGCTACGACAGCCCCGCTATCCCCAAGCTGCGTTTGCGTTCCATGGGGCCGGTTTGGACCCGCAGCTTCGGGGTTTTCTTTCTTCTGTTCGCTTTGCTGTTCGTTGCGGTCGACGTCGTCAAGCCCAACGCCCTGACCATCTATCCGGACCTTACGGTCGAGAACTCCATACTCTTCAAAGAGAAGTACGGACTCTTCGCGGAGATGGGTTTGCCTCGCTTTGGCAATTCGCCTGAGAAGATGTACCCGAGCCAGCTGGTGGGGCAGAGCGTTTTTTGGTCGCTGTTGACCCCGGGGCCTGACTCCGTCAAGGGGGTCATGTCCGTCGCCAGGAAGGCCAATGCGCTCCTGAGCGCTGGGGTCTGTGCTGGGCTGGTCGTGCTAGTGCTGAGCGCCTCGGGCTTCGTTCCTGCGTTTCTCGTCGGGCTCTCCCTCCTGCCGGTGGCGATCATGGCCCCCTCGGCCTACTGGCAATTCGGTCTCCTCCAAGCCCACTGCCTGGTGGCTCTGACCTGCTTGGTGCTTCCCAGATCGATGTGGGCCTGGTTCTTGATCCCCTTTGTCCTGACTTTGAGCAAGTCCGTGGCGGGCTACGAGTTCATCTCGACTTCCGTGATGTTGCTCGGGACGGGCGCTGCCTTCGCCTTTGGCGCCGGCTTCACGCGCCTTCCGGCGACGCTGCGCCGTCTGGCGCTGGTCGCGCTCGGTGGC
>CAZQTQ010000098.1:0-12255 GCA_964596025.1 uncultured Rickettsiales bacterium | reverse complement strand
GCAGAGACAGCCCTGACCAGCAGCCACCAGTGTGTTGTTGGGCAAGGTGAGGTCGCGAGGTGGAACGGCAAGGCCGTCCGGGTCCACTTCGCCCGGGTCGGTCACGACCTCCGGGTCGTCGGCCTCCTCGATCACCGGCGTCTTGACCTCTGGGTCAGCCACGATCTCCCCATTGAAGACCTGGAGGGCCTGCTCCAAGGACGACCAGTGGCCGCGTCCAAACACCCGGAGGCTGTAGCTGCCGTCAGGCCACTGGTGGGGATCAAAGCGGGCCGAGATCCGGTCCTCATGGTCTTCAGCTAGCCGATCCGAGGGCGCAAAACGCTGCGCTTGGGGACCCACTGCCCGGATGCGTGCCCCGCGGGGCAGGTCCTCCCCCAAGACATGCACGATGTGGGTCCCAAAGACGGCCGGCTCAACTTCCACTCCGGTGGGGGAGAAGCTCGGGTCGCCGGCGCGCAGTAGGAGGGCGAGGGGGATGTGGAAGACAGACTGCGCCTCCGAGTCCCGCACCAGGAGGTGAAACTCCCCTTCCCGCTGCCAGGCACTCTCGATGCGGCCGGGGTCGATCTCCAGGAGGATGCAGTCTTCCTTTGTGGTGACCGAGAACGCTACCGGGTCCATGCCGGCTCGCCACAGGGCAACATCTCCGCCGTCGCTGATGATCTCGACCAGCGATTCGCCGCATATCCAGGACTCGCCACCCGAAGGCCCGTGGCTGAGGTCGGCGACCCGCCGCAAGGAATGAGCTTGGATCGGGTCCAGGACCACTTCGATCTCCGTCGCCTCCCCCGCCCCAACCGCCAGATCGACGCTCTGCGTCTGAAAGCCCTCGGCGCGGAAATCGACGCGGTAGCTCCCGGGCGAGAGGGGCCGAGCGAAGGCGCCGGTCTCTGGGTCGGCATAGCTCGGCCAGGGGAAAGACTCGCTCTCCAGGCTGGCCTCGATGCCCCGTCCCTCCGGATCGACCACTCGACCGCGAAGCCCTGCCGCTGCTCCGTCGACAAGAAAACTCACCACCGGCCCGACGTGATAGGCCAAGTACTCGGGGATCTCGTCGGCGGGAGGCGCCTTTTCCAGCGTCACCTCCAGGGTGTAGTCGTGGCCGCCTCGCTCCCCGTAGCTCCAGTCGTTGGTGTCACCGTGAGTGATGTACCAGTCAGCCCCGTTCGTGATCCAGAAGTCCGGCTGGTCGGTAGCGTCGAGATAGCTGTTGCACAGCCCTTCCATCCAGGCCTCATCGACGGCAGCCTCTAGGGTGTAGTTCCAGACCCAGCCGAGGTTCGTTGCACCCGAGTGGACACTCAGCGAGTGGCCAAAGCTACGCACCCAACTCAGAGCGCGCACTGCGTCGGCCTCTACTTCGGAGAAGGGATGAGGGCCGGAGTAGCTCTGAGGCCACCACTGGTAGGAGTAGTTCCGGTTGAGGTCTACGTTTTGGGCGTTGCGGCGAGTAAAGGCCACCACCCCGTCGGGGTTGACCACAGGCAGCGCCCAGAGTTCGTTGCTGTCCAGAAGGTTCTGCACCCCCTCGTCGCTCGGGTAGGACTCGACCAACCTCTCGACAGCGGCGAGCGTCACCTCCATCGAGGACCATTCGTCGCCGTGGTGAGTGCCCAGAAGCCGCAATGCCGGCTCGTCCTCTTCGCGCCTCTGGGGGTTGTCCGTAATGAGGACCCCAGTCAACTGTCGGCCCTCACTGGAGCGTCCGAGGTCGACGACGCGGACGAGGTAGGGGTGGAGGGCAGCAAGCTGAATGAGGGCGGCGGTTGCGCTGTCTGGCGTGTGGTACTGCGGTCCCCGCTCCGCCGGCTGGACGGAGGGCCGGAGATCTTGGGTGTCCTCCGCCAATACGTGGGGCGAAAAGCCCAAGGCCTCGAGGGCTTCGATGGCCTCTGGGCGAGCATCGAAGCGGATCCAGCCGGGGCGCCCCCCCTCCACTCCGACGGGCAAGCCTTGGAGGACAAGGCGGGCTTCCGGACTGGCCTCGATCTCCGCGAGAAGCCAGGGAAGGGAGGACGACTCGCCCGGGACGGGACGAGCCGAGGTGCTTTCTGTCCCGACCGGAAGAGGTCCTGCAGCGGGGGCTCCGAGCCCCTGGGTCATCGCCGCTAGAACGAGGACCAGGCCGAAGGGGCTTCTCGGGGAAAGAGGCATACCCCCCTAGTCTAAGTCGGAAGGGGCGAGGCCCAAGAGTTGAGGCAGGAGGCGATCCCGTTCGGCCTCGAAGGCGGGCCGCTCTTTCTTGTCGATGGGCTCGGTTCGGGGGAACTTCTGAGACAGAAAATCGACAAAAGAGCCGCCAACATAGAACTCGAAGTGGAGGTGGGGACCGGTCGCCAAGCCCGTCGAGCCAACGGTGCCGACGATTTGGCCCTGTTCCACCCACTGCCCGTTGCGGACCCGAATGGTGTTGAGGTGGCTGTAGGACGAACCAAATTTCCCGCTGTGGCGCACCCGCACATGCTTGCCGTAGCCGCCCTTTCGCCCTGAAATGATCACCTTGCCGCGCCCGATCGCCCGGACCGGCGTGCCCCGTCCGGCGGCATAGTCGATGCCGCGGTGAGCCCGCCACTTCTTGAGGACGGGGTGGTAGCGCTTGCGTTGAAATCGGGAACTGATCCGGCTGAACTTCAGGGGCGACTTGAGGAACATCTTCTTGGTGCTCATCCCCTCTTCGTTGAAGTACCCGACCTTGCCTTCGCCGTCCTCGAAGCGCACGCCCAAGAAGCGCTGGCCCTGATTCACGTACTCGGCGGCGAGGATGGTGCCGTAGCGCAGGTGTTCCTTGCTGCGGGCATCGCGCACGTCCTCCAAGAGGAGACGGAAGCGGTCGCCCGATCGCACCTGGGTGTTGAAGTCGATCTCCCACTCGAAGATGGACGCTAAGCCGACAATATTCTCGGCCGAGAGATCCAGAGCGTCCTTCGCTGCCCAGAGGCTGCTCTCGATCGTCCCCGAGAGGCCCACGAGCACGACCTCAGTCTCGCGGTATTCCTTGCGGGCCATGAAGCCGCCCTTGGGCCCTCGGCGCAGCACCAGGTTGGCCTCCCCATAGCGGTCCAAGGGGTAGACGAGACCGAAAAAGGAGCCGTCCTCCTTGCGGTGACGGAACGTCAGCGTCTCCCCGATACGGATCTTCTCGAGGTCGTGGATTCCCTTGCCAGTCCCGACCAGCTCCAAGCTCTCGCTGTAGCTCAGGCCCTGGTCCTGGAGAATCTTGGCAATGGTGTCGCCCGCAGCCACGACCACGTCGCGCTCCTCCCAAGACAGCTCCGGAGCGGGCTCGTCTTCGGACTCCCTCGAGGCATCCTCGGCGGGGTCGACCAACTCGGGCAGAGTCCCTTCGAATCCGCACCCTGAGAGGGACCCTGCAAGCAGGAGCACCGCCAGCAGCCAACAGGAGGCGGCGGACGGAACTCGAGGTCGACACGGCATAGATGGAGAGCGAATACCCCGGGGGACACGCAAAGTCCAACCGCCCGATTCCGGTCATTGACAGACGGGGCATCGGCCCTATGCTCCCCCCCGCCGCCCTCTCCAACGCACCACTCTTCCTAGGCCCCTGATGTCCCCCCCTGAGGATCCCGCTCCCGCACGACTGCCCGACGCACTGCTCCCGCATCCTGAGGTTGCTCCGGAGTCTTTGCCTCTGAACATGGTGAAGCTGGAGGCCGAAGACCCCACTCCGCCCTCGCTGGGCATCGTCCCCTTGCGTGAGGTCGTGCTCTTCCCGGGGATGGTGACCCCCATGGTCATCCTCCACCAAAGCAGCATTCAAGTGGTACGAAGGGCGGCCGGCATCGGAGCGCCGATCGCC
The DNA here is from genome assembly GCA_964596025.1 of uncultured Rickettsiales bacterium. Lineage (GTDB taxonomy): Bacteria > Myxococcota_A > UBA796 > UBA9615 > UBA9615 > CAZQTQ01. Next base: position 8,435 of record CAZQTQ010000098.1, on the reverse strand, counting down.
TTTGTCACCCAGAGGAACGCGGACGTCGCCGATCCCGAGCGCGAGGACCTCCACGACGTCGGCACCATCGGTCGGGTACTGCGGGCCCTGCGCTTTGCGGACGGGACCCTGCGGGTGCTGGTGCAAGGACTGCGCCGGGCCCGGGTCGGCAGCCTGAGCGCCGAGTCCCCGGTTCCGCGGGTGCGCCTCACCGAGCTGGAAGAGGTCGGAGTCGATAGCAGTCAGGCGGAGATCCTGCGACGCCACCTCCGGGACGATTTTCGCGCCTGGGGGCAAGCCATGGGCAAGGCGCCGCCAGAGCTGGAGAATGTCGTCAATGCCCTGGAACATCCGGGGCGCCTGGCCGACTACGTGGCCAGTAACCTGCCCATCAAGTCGGCCGAGCTGCAGGCGCTCCTGGAGGAGACGGTCGTCGACCGGCGCCTGGCCATGATCCGTCAGCACCTCCTGAGGGAGCGCGAGCTGGCCGAGCTAAACGCCCGCATCGTGACCAACGTCCAAAGCGCGATGGACAAGAACCAGCGGGAGTACTGGCTAAAGGAACAGGTACGGGCCCTCAAGGAGGAGCTGGGGGAGATCGACCCCAGCGTTGGCGAGCTCGAGTCGCTCAAGCAGAAGATCGGCGAGGCAGAGATGCCGCCCGACATCGAAGAAGAAGCCCTGCGCGAGGTGGAGCGCATGCATCGCATGCACCGCGAGGCCGCCGAGTACACCGTGTCCCGCACCTACATCGACTGGCTGCTGGACATACCTTGGAACCACACCGTAACCGAGCGCAGCAACCTCGACCGGGTCCAACAGGTCCTGGACGAGGACCACACCGGGCTGGAGGAGGTCAAGGAGCGGATTCTGGAGTACCTCTCCGTACGGCAGCTCAACCCCCAGGGTCGCGCCCCCATCCTGTGCTTCATTGGACCCCCTGGGGTCGGGAAGACCTCGCTGGGCCGGTCGATCGCGCGAGCGCTGGGCCGCCCGTTTCAGCGGATCTCGCTGGGCGGAGTGAAGGACGAGGCAGAGATCCGGGGGCATCGCCGGACCTACATCGGCTCGATGCCGGGGCGTATCATTCAGGCCATGCGGCGGGCCAAGGCGAACAACCCCGTCCTGCTGCTCGACGAGATCGACAAGGTCGGCAACGACTTCCGCGGAGACCCGGCCTCCGGCCTGCTCGAGGCGCTCGATCCGGAGCAGAACACCGAGTTCGTCGACCGCTACCTGGACGTGCCTTTTGACCTGAGCCGGGTCCTCTTCCTGTGCACCGGCAACCAGCAGGGCCCTATCCCACCGGCGCTGCACGACCGCTTCGAGATCATCAAGCTCAGCGGTTACATCGAGGAAGAGAAGCTCGCCATTGCCCGCAACCACCTCCTGCCGAAGATCCGGCGCGAGCACGGCCTCCGCGGCAGGCGCGGCCAGCTCGACGACTCACTCATTCAGGAGATCATCCGCAGCTATACCAGCGAGGCCGGGGTGCGTGACTTGGAGCGTCAGCTCAGCAAGGTGGCTCGCAAGGTCGCCCGGAGGGTAGTTAAGGGGGAAAAGCGAGCTGGGAACGTCAGCCCAGAACGCCTGCTCGAGTTCTTGGGCCCCAAGAAGTACCTGCAGGAGCTGGCCGAGCGCACCGACATCCCCGGCATCGCCATCGGCTTGGCCTGGACGGCGGTGGGCGGCGACATTCTCTTCGTCGAGGCGACGCAGATGGCCGAGGGCGGGGGCAAGTTCAAGATCACGGGCCAGCTCGGCGATGTCATGAAGGAGTCGGCGGAGACAGCCCTCAGCTGGGTTCGCGCGAATTCGAACGCTCTCGGCATCGATCTGGTGCATCTCAAGGCCTCTGACCTGCACATCCACGTCCCCCAAGGCGGCATCCCCAAGGACGGACCTTCAGCCGGCATCACCGTGGTGGTGGCGCTGGTCTCCCTGCTGACGGGGCGGCGGGTGAGGGATGAGGTGGCACTGACCGGCGAGGTAACCCTGCGCGGGAAAGTCCTGCCGGTAGGTGGCATCAAGGAGAAGATCCTGGCTGCGCGGCGAGCAGGAATCAAGCAGGTCCTCTTGCCGATCGAGAACGAAAAGGATCTTCTGAACATTCCAGAGGCCCTACGCTCGAGCGTCGAGACGATCTTCGTGCAAAACATCGACGACATCTGGCCGCATGTCTTTGGCGAGGAGGCCTGAGGTGCCAGTCGCGGCGTTTTTCGACCTGGACGGCTGCCTCGCACAGGCCAACTCAGGCCGACTGTGGTTCCGCCGCGAGCGGCGCGAAGGACGACTGGCCCCGCACCAGGTGGTCGAAGCCGCAGTCTGGCTGGGGCTCTACCGCTTTGGGCTGATGAACGGACGAACGGCGCTGAGTCGAGCGGTTCGCTCGATGGAGGGAGACCCCGAGGATCTGGTCATCGAGCGCACCCGACGCATGTACGAGGAAGACATAGCCCCCTCCTTCGCACCCGGCGGCCTGGCCACGGTTGAGGCCCACCGAGCGCTGGGCCACAAGCTCGTACTCCTGACCTCCTCCAGCAACTACCTGGGCAACTGTGTGCAGGATGCTCTGGGGCTGGATGAGGCCCTGACCATGCGCTTTGGAATTCGGGACGGCCGCTTTACCGGCGAAATCGACCGCCTCTGCTTTGGGCCCGCAAAGGTCGAGGTGGCCCGCAGCTGGGCCGAAGAGCAAGGCATCGACCTAGCCAGCTGCAGCTTCTACACCGACTCAATCACCGATCTACCGATGCTGGAGGCGGTCGGCGAGCCTCGGGTGGTGAATCCCGACCCCCGGCTGAGCCGGCTGGCTGGAAAGCGGGGTTGGACCGTCCTCGACTGGACCGAGAACCCCGACGATCTCCCAACCGATGCGAGCGCCGATGCAGCCGCAACGCCCATCCCGCCTCCGCCGCCGGCCACTGGTGGGTCGGAAAGGCCGGCATCCTCCCTAACGGGGCAGATCTGAGGCAATGGACAGTCTGATCGATCCGGAGCTGTTGGAGCATCTGATCGCCTTCCGGCGGGACATCCACCGCCACCCCGAGCTCAGCTTTGAGGAGCACCGGACCGGCGAGCAAGTGGCCCTGGAGTTGGAGTCGCTAGGGCTCTCAGTCCAACGAAAGGTCGCAGGCACTGGCGTAGTTGCCGACATCGAGGGAGGAGACGGCCCAACCGTCGCCCTTCGCGCCGATCTCGACGCCCTGCCGCTGAGCGAGGCGACGGCCCTCCCCTACGCCTCCGAGACCCCAGGCGTCATGCATGCCTGCGGACACGACGGACACACCGCCATGCTCCTCGGTGCCGCAACCCTGCTGCAGAAAACACCTCCGGCGGGCCGGGTCCGGCTCCTCTTTCAGCCGGCAGAAGAGCGCGGAAACGGGGCTCTTGTGGTCTGCCAGGAAGGCCACCTCGACGACGTGGTGGCGGTCTTTGGCGTGCACATCGATCCCCGCTGGCCAACCGGCACGGTCATCCTCCAGCCGGGACCAATGAACGCATCGACCCGCTCCTTTCAAGTCCAGATTCAAGGCAAGGGCGGCCATGCAGCTCGTCCGCACCTCGGCGTAGATGCCCTTCTCATCGGCGCCCGCGTGGTAGAGGCCCTGCAGTCCGTGGTGAGCCGGGAACTTCCGCCGGGGCAGGCCGCCGTCGTCACCGTCGGACTCTTCCAAGCCGGCACGAGCCGAAACATCCTCGCGGACACGGCTCATCTCGAGGGGACGATTCGTTGCTTCGACGCCGAGGTCGAAGCGGCGGCTCTAGCCGCGGTCGAGCGCATTGCGGTCGGCGTGGCTGAAGCCCACCGCGGGAGCGCAGCTGTTGTCTTTGGCGAAGGCTGTCCTGCGGTGTACAACGACGGTGGGATGGCCCAGTTGGCCTCGGAAGCAGCAGCGTCGATCGTCGGTGGGGATCGAGTCTTGCCGTTGCCGGAGCCCAACATGGGCGGTGAAGACTTCTCCTTCTACTTGAGCGAGGCCAAAGGCTGCTACGTGAGGCTTGGCGCCGCCATCGATGGGCAGGAACCCATTCCGGCACACAGCCCCCACTTCGTCTGGAACGAGGAGGCCATTGCGGTGGGCGCCCGCTACTTCGACGCAGTAGCCCGTCAGGCCCTGGAGCGTCTCACCTCGATCTGAGCCCCCGGCGCGCGGCGATCCCGCTACAGCGGCGTACTCCGTAGAGCGGAGCGGAGCCTCCGCACAGCACTCTTGTCCCCCTCAACCGGCGAAGGCCATTCCTCCTCGGTTCGGCAGACCTTCACTTGGCCCCGGCGCGGATCAAGGCACGAGAAGCAGCGATCGAAGCTTCTTCCCTCGGGATCGTTGGACCGTCCGTCGATGGTGCACTGGGTCCCTGAGGCCTTGTCCCAGAACGAAAGGCGCTGATCGAAGGCGAGCAAGCGGAGGTCGAAGCGCCCTCCCATCTCCCCGCGGTAGTGACCCAGAGCCACCATGAAGCCCTGAATGGGTGTGAGGTCCACCGGCCCCTCGGCGGAGATCGAGGCAGCGACCTGCTCACCACGTCGGTCAGTTTCAGGTACGTGCAGGACGATCCGGCCTCGACTGGTCCGGTCGTTCCACTGGACTTCGAGGTCAACTCGGGGGGCCTCGACAAAGACACCAAGCCGGCCGCTCAGCGCTTCTAGCGCCACCGAATCCGCAAAGAACCCTTCGTAAAGGGGGCTGAGGTTGCGGGGACTGACCCGGATGATGGGGCCCGAGTCAGCAACGGCATCGCCGAGGGCTTCTGTGGCGAGCTGGGCGGCCGCCTCTGCCAAAGAAGGGGCTCCAGTTGCTGCGGCGGGAGGCGACGGGTTACCCCCGGCAGAAGAAGCCTCGCTGGTCTGCGCCTCGCCTCGGTTCGGCGCCTCCAAGGCCTGCAAGGCCTCCACATCGGCAAGGGAAGCTGGCCCCGCGGACCGTTCAGAGCCGCTCCCAGGCCCTCCGCAAGCCGCCAGGCCTAGAGCCAACAAGCCCAAGGAGAGGACGATGACTCGGCCGCGGATCGGGGCGACCCAGTCGCGGATCACACCAATCCGCGCTTCCGACGCACGTCGTCCATAACCCGCCGATACTCAATGTCCCACTTCTCGGTCCCCGGACGCATGTTCTTCAAGCGAGAACGCACCTCGCGGTCCAAGTCGGCTTCCTCGATGAGGTGCTTCCGAAAGAGCCGGAGCAGCGTCTTCCGCATGACCTTATCCTCGCCGAAGACCTCATCGACGTGGTTGCTCATCATGAAGGCCTCGAGGATCTGGCCCGCGATCCACTTGATGCCGTCGTCTCCGGTCGGATGGCCGTGCTTGTCGGCCACTTGCCCCTTGATCTTCCCGAACTGGTCGTAGGTGACCTGCCCTCGCTCCATGATCTCCCGGGTCTCCTGGACGACCTTGTGCTCCTGGCGGAGGTACTCGTCCATGATGGCGCGGAGATCGTCTTCAGCGTCCTTGCGGGACGAGGTCCCGACAACGATGTCGCCGTCCAGGCACAGGGTGTGGACGATGTCCTCGGCCAGACGAGGAATTTGGGAGCGGTAGAGTCGCATCGAGGTCTCTCCTGGGGGCGTTCGGGGTCGCCGGGTCCTACTAAAAGCGGAACTCGAAGCCACCGCCAAAGCGGAACGAGCTCATGCGGTAGTCGAGGTGCTTGGTGTCGAAGCCCTCGGTGGCCTTCTTCAGGGTCGTCTCCGGCACCGAGACGTTCATGTAGCCCAACTCGAGGCTGACACGAAAGACCTCGGTCAAATTGAAGTGGGTCCCGCCGTAGACCTCGCCTCCGACTTCAGGACCTTGGTCGCTCCAAGGATCCATGTTGTTGCTGTCGTAGGGGTCGTTCATATCGTTGTAGATGAGAACGAACTCGGTCTCCTTGATGTCGGAATACGTGTGAACCCACACGATGGCGACACCACCTCCAAAGAATGGCTGGACGATGCGGAAGACCTGAATGTTGGGGAGGGTGAGCTCGTAGTTGACGCCAATGGTGAGCGCGAACTGGGCCACGTGGGCGGAGCGACGCTGAGGTGAAACGTAGGTAGTCGAGCTGGGGCTTGCTTCGGGATCGGTTCCGTCGACGACGGTGGCGCCGCTGTCGTCTTGGGAGAGGGGCTCTCTCCACTGGAAGTCCACCCCCCCCACCTGTCCATCCGGACAATCCGGATCGGTTCCGGGGACCCCGCGGTTCACGCAGTCATTGCCCTGGTTGTAGACGCCGGTGAAGGCGATCTTCATGCCAAGGCCCATGAAGAAATCCAGAGTGACCGGGATGGTGATTCCCGCCCCCAAATGCAGGGCAGAGTGTTCGTCGACCGCTGGGACGTAGCCGTAGGCGCGCATCCCGATGCGCACCCAGCGGTGTTCCTTCTTCCAGACCTCGAAGGCGTTCCCCTCGCCAAAACGCGAGCGGGCACTGTCCCCTTCCCCGCCCGCTGCCGCCCAGGCCAAGGCCGGGGCCAGGGCGAAGACAACTAGGAGGACACACGCCGGCAGCAAGCGGGCGTGGGGCGGTCGGTGAGAGCTGGGAGGCGAGGTTCGCAGCATCATCTGTCTTCCGCTGGCCCCCAAAGGGGCTGAATCGGGGAGGCCGAGGGTGTCTACCACGAAGCGATTGGGCCGTCCATACCCCGCAAGGAGGGGACGGCTGGAGGATGAGTTGGACTCAGGAGGTTCCAGGTCCGGTTCCGCCGAGGCTCAGCCCATCGCTGCAGTCTGCGGTGCCGTCGGGAGCCCCTCCAGCGCCGTCACCAGAGTCGACTTCAACCGCCAACGACGACGACAACCGCCAACGGCCCTCCAACTCCGCGATGGTGCCAGTAACCCGTAGCTGCCGGTTGTAGAGATCGTCGTCGCAGGGCCCTTGTAGCGTGATGCCACCGCTGACCCCCACACTGCCGGTGAGAACGCAGTCGCTGGGGTCCAAGGTCGCGGTGACCTCGGTCTCCGACTGACTCAGCACCGCCAGCGTCGTCAGAGCCAAATTGTCGGCGATGTTCATAAAAGCGTAGAGATCTTCGAAGCCGTAGGTCGGCGGGTGGCAACCGCTGGTCTCCAACCCGGCGACCAGCGCGTACGAGCCCGCAATCTGGGGTAGAGCCTCGGCATCCTCATTGGCCCCCTGCTCACAGCCCACAGACCCGCCGGCAAGGCAAACAATGAGGAAGAGGAAGAAGCGGGGGGCATAAGAACGACGCATTGGGCTCCCGGTCAGGCGGTTTGGGGCACTCTACTCTTCTGGACGCTGGCTTGGATCGTCTGTGTTTGGCTCAGCCGCTGCCGGCGTGCCGGCCTCCGTCGGCGGCTTGCTGGCATCGGGAGGCGGCTGGAGGTCCTCGACGAAGACCTTCTCCAGCAGCCGCAGTTCGCCTGGTTCGACATCCGCCGGGAGTGCCAAGAGCGGAAGTCGGACCACCTGCGGGCGGGTGAAGACGATCGGATAGGGCAGGATGCGGGCCCCACGCCGGTCGACCTGATAGACCAGCGGGTAGGCAACCTCTAGCGGGTCCCCGTCGTGGTCCCCAAAGTCCAAGCCGCCGACCACCTCACGGAGGCAGGGCCCAATCGTGGCTGGAGCTTGGCCCAGCTGCGGGAGGACTTCCACTCCCCTGCCCTCCCTATCCACCGTAAACTCCACGCTGACCTCGTTGGCCACGTCCCCTCCCCGAACATGGGTGCGGAAGCAAGCGTAGAAGGCGTCCGTGGCCTTGTGAAGTACATCCCGCACCTCGTCCGCGGTGAGGTAACGATCCGTCGGCGCTCCAGCCCAATCCAAGCGGTCGTGGGGATCGCCACCCGCACCTTGGGCCAGAGCCACTTCGGGCACACCGCTCGCCAGAAGGAAGAACCCAGCGGCCAGTAGCAAGGCCTCTCCAACAGCATTGAACCCCGTCCCGAACGAACCGAGCGGGAGACGCAGGCCTGGTCGCATCACTTGCCCTCCCTCCACAGCCGACCGTTGGTGATGAGGCGCTGGCGAAGCTCTCCACGGACGGTGCCGTTGGCACGATGCGAGCGGACGCTACGCTCCGACTGAATGCTCCAGCGATGGGACGCGAGGTGCCGGCGGGCTCCCCGCAGGACGATCTGGCCCTCGACTTCCGCTGTGCCCTGAAGGGACATCGGACGAGCAGGGTGGGTGTCGCGCGAGTCCTCCGTGATCGTTCCACTGTAGGAGAGGGCAAGGCAGGAGGGCCCACAGCCTTCGGGAGGCTCTTCGCGCACGAAGCGGAGGGACCAGTTCTGATCGCGCTCCAGGCGCTCGTCAACGGGAATCCGCAGGCGCCAGGTGGAGGGCACACCCGTTTCCGTCTCCGGGATCCGGATGGGCAGGCGCAGAACCTGCAACAGCCAGAGCTCGGTAAGGGCGGCTCCTCCGCGGTTTGCTCCTTCGATGTGGGACCAGCCGTGGCTGTCCAGGATCTCACCGCTCGGCTTGATTCGAAGCGAGAGGGACTTG
>CAZQTQ010000097.1:6443-12257 GCA_964596025.1 uncultured Rickettsiales bacterium | reverse complement strand
ATCTCCCCACCCAGAGTCGCACTGCTGCGGCCACCCAGCCGGGGTCTTGTGGCCCAGCTGGCTCGGTGAGAGGACCCGGGGAGACACCTGGAGGAAATCGATGAAGTACAGCGTAAGCGCGGAGATCGACCCTTGCCGAAACCGGCCGAATGATCTCTTCATCAGCGGCAAGAACATCAGAGCCGGGCAACCCAGCCCAACCGATCACCATGGCCTGAGTGGCGAGCCCATCCCACCCAAACGCTTCTCGGCAATCAGCAGGGCCAAAGGGGTCTTGAACGAAGCCATCAGCCGCTTTGGGAAAACCGAGCGTCGATCGGACCGTCTGGGAGATGCGCACCGCGTTCCGTTGCACCCCCATCATGGGGCTGTCGTGCAAGGTGACGCCGGAGACGCTCAGGAACGAGACTCCCAGCTCGATGGAGCGCCCAAGAAACTTCGCTGAAGCGGCCGCATCCGGATTGAACGGAGCCCAAAGCTCCGAGCCCTCGCACCTGAACTGGAGTCTCTCCACCCAAGCCGCTGGATTCACGCCGGGTTGGGGCTGGCGCGTCTCGGGTCCGGAACGCAGGCCTTGGGAGCAAAGAGTCCCAGGCTACTCGACCAAAACAAGACCGTTCCCAATTCGGCTGCTTCGGTGTATCAAGCTCCCGATGCCGCGCCTAGAAGCCTTCCCAGCCCTCGCCGCCTCCCTCCTCTTGGCCCTCCTCGGCCCGAGTTGCAGTTCGGGCTTACCCGAACCCGCAGCTCAGCTCGCACCCGGGCCTGCCCCCCATCCCGAAGATCCGGGCGAGGAGAATGAAGAGCCGGGCGACGAAGAGTCCGAAGACGTCGGCGAAGACGATGAGGGAACCAGCGGCGACCCAGAGCCCGAGGACAACGACGAGGAGGAGCCGAACCCGGCCCTTGTCTGGCCCGCATTCCCCCACCTCGACACGATCGTCGACTTCTTTCGGGGCGATGTGCCGGTTTGGGCCTCCCTCCTGTACATCCAGGAGGACGACGGCGAGCCGGCCTTCCGCTCGTATAGCTACAGCGACACCGGCAGCAGCCTCGACTTCTGGCCCGCCAGCACCATCAAGATCTACACCGCGACTGCGGCCCTGGTCCTTCTTGAAGAGTACGGCCTGAGCCTGGACACCGAAGCCACCTTCTACCGGCGCGCAGCCGACGACGAGCCCTGGATCGAAGACACCACCCGGAGCTTCCGGGACATGATCTTCGACGTCTTCGACTACTCCTCGAACACGGACTACACCCTGCTCCTGCGCTTCGCCGGCATCGACTGGCTGAGTACCGAGTTCTTCACCGAGGACCATGGCTTCGAGTCCACCGCCTTGCTCGTTGGCTACTCGAGCAACCGCCCACACCGCTACGTCCGAGAGGAGGAGCAGCGCATCGTCCTAGACGACGGCGCTACCGAACTCGAGAGGACTCACCTGTGGTCGGGCACCCCCTACGACGACGAGGTGGCCTGCGGCTTCCGCTACGCCGCCCGCGCCAACTGCTCCTCGCCCGACGACATGGTCGAACACATGCGGCGGCTCATCTTCCACGAATACCTCCCCGCGGGCGAAGCCTTCGATCTGGACCTCGAGATGCTTCGCTGGATGCGGGAGGGCGACAGCTCAGGCGGCGTCATGCTCCAGCCAGCGAGCGGCTGGGCTGCTGGCCTGCAGCGCGTCTTTCCCGAGGCGATCTACCAGCACAAGGCGGGTCGCGTGGGCTCCTTCGCCCTGGACCTCCACCATGTCCACGACCAACCGACGGAGACGCGTTTTGTCGCGGCCATCGCCACCCAGAGCTCGTCCACCGGCACCTACACCAAGGTCAGCGAGGAACTCACCCGCATGCTGCGGACGCCTGAGACCTACCTAAACCTCGACACCCTGGTCGACCACGTCAACCCGGTAACTGCCGACCTGTGGGTCTACACCGAGGAGGCCGGCCGCCTGGAGTTGGTAGTCAAAGACTTCGCCGAAGACGCCGACAGCGAAGAAGGCTGGACGGTTCTCCCGGGCAGCGAGCGAGGCCTGGTGGCCGGAGAAGGCTGGAACGACCTAAGCTCGACCTGCCTCGACCTGGACGGGAAGCACCACGTACGGGGGCGCTTTGTCCCAGACGATGGAGGGCGCGCCGCCACGTCCGACCTGCACTACGTCATCATCGACGGCGACCTGCCCTGCGAGTAGCGCCTCGCGGGCGCGCAGGGGTGCGACTTACTTCTTGTAGACGTGGTCCAAGCTCATCGTGACCGCATGCATCTGGTGCTGGGTGACGTCGATGCGCAGCTGGTGGCTAACGTCCTTCTTGACCGGCGCCTTGCTGGGCTTGCGCGCGTTCATCACGCCACCCTGGGCCATCGGATCGTCGGTGCCGTTCTTCACGAGGTAGGAGTTGGTCTTGGCCAAGGGTCCACCGATCTGCCAACCACTCAGCTTGTATAGGGAGCGGTCGAGGGTATAGAGGAGATCGGTCTGGGCCTGGACATCGCCCCGCATGTTGGCGACCCGCCAGCCCGCGATCAGTCCTTCGATCGCATAGGCGTGGTTGCGGCGACGCTTCAGCGTGGCGTGGGTGTGGACCATCCAATAGCCAAGGGAGATCGCCACATCGCCATAGACCTCGTAGTCCTTCCACTTCGCCTGGTAGTACTCGGCAAAGGCCATGCTGCCCCACTGGAAGAAGCCCTTCGTCTTATTGGAATCCCGGTCCTTGGGCCAGGAGCGCAGAGTGTAGGTCTCGGCCATCGCTCGAGCGGCACGCTCAATGGTGGGCACCAACTCCTTCTTGCCAAGCTGTCGGGCTGCCTTGCTCATCGCCAGCAGCGACTCCCCGTCGTAGTAAGGACTCGAGTGAGTCTGCCTCTTCTTCTTGTTGTGCCGATAGGCCTTTGAGATGTGGCCGTTGTCCAGCTGCATGTACTGCAGCATGGCGAGGTAGCCGTCGAGCTTGGTGTCCAGTTCCTGGCGATAGGCCTTCTCCATGGGGGCGTCGCTCTTCAGGTACTCGACGAGGGCCAACGAGACCAGCGCCAGGCTGCCCGAGTCGATCTTGCGAGCGCCGGGATACTTGAGGTTGAGTGCGCCTTCGACCGGTCCGGGCACGGTGTTCTCGAACCAGAAGGCCAAGCCCTTGTCGAGAGCCGCCTTCAACTCGGGCGCGGGGCGGTAGCGATAGCAAGTAGCGATCCCCCACAAGGACCCGGCTTGCCGCACCTGGTGGTCGTCTTCGACCCAGGTGCCATCCAGCCAGTCGAACATGTAGCGGAAGTTGCCCTCAGGCAGCTGCCAGCGAACGATGAAGGAGGAGCCGGCCGCGAAGGCCTCCTCGAGCAGCGTCCGGTTCATTTTCAGCTTCATCGACTTGCGCGGGTCCTTCTTTCCAGGACCACCGTCCGGGAAGGCCTTGTCGCGGGCGCTCCAACGCTGGGAGGCGCGGATCTGGCGAATGGCGGTGGGAAAGTCGTCGCTCAGACCAGCGAAGTCGAGGTCTTCGAAGGCTTCCTTGGGGACATCAGCTGGGGCAAGGTCAGAGGACGCGCTGCGCTTCTCCCCACACGAAGCGATCAAGGGCAGGACGAGAAGTGCGGCAGTCAGACCAGCGAGAAGCGGGCGGAAACGATGCATTGGAACCTCCATGGCGAGGAGGATTTAGCGCCAAATGCGGCTGGGAGCAACGAAGCAGGAGCAATTACTGCGCAGCACGGCCATTGGGCCGTACTTGCTCCCCTCGCCGTCCTCCAGGCCAACGGAAAATCAGCTGGGCTTCCTGCGCCGCCTCGATGTTGCGAGGAGGAAGAGGAGGGCGAATCCCGGACCGAAGGCGGAGCCTTGATGCAGACCACCCCGTCCCTCGAGCCCGCAGCCCCCACAGCCTCCGGCCTCGGGCTGGCCGTTCCCTCCGGGAAGGTTTCGGATGGGGTTCCACACCAGCACATCGGCAAGCTGGAGGGCCAGCGCCTCGCTGGTGACGAAGTAGATCTCCCAGGTCTCCGTGGGGTCCAAGGAGGGAGTGGAGTCCTGAAATACGACCGCCTCCTGGTCGGGATGAACCCGGGCGGAAAGGAGCATGGTCCGGGGGTCCAGAACGGCGTAGAGCGAGGAGCCGACCTTCAGGATCCCGTTGGCCAGGGGGAAGGCGACGGGCTCCTCGGCCTCAGAGAACAACGACAGAGGCACCGACTCAAACCCTGAGGTCCGGCCGGCCGGGAGCAGGTGCAGGGCCTCCTCGCTCCAGTGCAAGCGCAGCTCCCGCTGCACGTCCTGCCCCGGCCTCAGACCCTCAAAGTGCACCTGTAGACCGGAAGCTTGGGGGTAGCGCGGGTCATCAAACCACTGCAGCTGAGCCGTCACCCCCGAGCCCTCTGCGGCCGAAGACTCGGCCGAAATGGGTCCTGAGAGCTGATTGACCCGCCCGGGCTGGGCAAGGGGATTGAGCGAGAGGAGTTGGGCACCGTCGAAGGAGTAGTGGGTTACCGACGCGCTCTCCGCTGGCGGCAGCGTGGCGAAGACCCCCTGGGCCAGACCTAGGGCCGCTTCGCTGGCGGCCAAGGAGTAGTCGACTTCAGAGCGATAGGGGTTCCAGCCCGTGGCGTCGCTGACTCCGGCCAGCATGACCTGGCGCCAGGCTTCGGGCAGCGTCCCGTCCGGATCCTGCGCGTGTCCGGCATCCACCAGCCGCTGGGCCAGCTGCACATCACTGTAGGCCGCGTGGAAGCGCCGACGAACCCCCCCATCACTCTCGGTGTCTACGAAACCGCCGCCATCGCCCATCCACAGACCCACGTTGGCGGTGTTGCTCGGCTGCCAGGTGCCGTCGCCCACCGGGGGCAGCGCCGAGGGCAGGTAGCCTGCGGCGAGCAGGGTGTCGACCACCGTACGCAACGACACGATCTCAAAGCCTTCGGCCTCCAGGTCGAGGAGCTCCTGCTCGTAGGCGGCAACAGCCTCGGAGTCGTGAACGAAGCTGGGCAGGAAGTAGGGATTGAGGTCGTTGGTGGCCAAGAGTTCACCGTCGTCCATGAAGGTCCAGCGGACCTCGATGGTCGTGTCGTCGGTCTCGACGGTCCAGCTGTGCCCTCCGATGACGACGTTGAGGTCGTCGATGGAGAAGAGGGCCTCCCGCTCGGTGTCGGCGTAGTGGAGCCCGAAGAGGTTGCGAGGCAAGACGGCTACGCCTCCTTCTGGCAGCACCTCGCCCATCCCCATGCCGAACTGTCCTTCTTGGGTGAAAACGACGTCACCGGTGTGCAGCCCTGCCTCGGCGAAGGCAGCCATCGTGGCCTGCCGGCTGCGGCGGATCAGCTCCGGCGGCTGCGCTGTCCAGAGCTCATCGCTGTAGTGGAAGGAGTCCCAAGCGACCCGCAGGTCCAGTTCCTGCATCAAGGCCAAGGTCTCGGGGTGGCGCGCTCGGATGACGTCCACCATGAGCCCTTGCATCTCGAAGTCGGCGCTCCAGGTGGGGTGGGCGGCGAACAGTTCCAAGAGGGGGTGGAAGCTCTCCTCGATGATCGCGTCCTCCACCCCCTCTGCCGTCGCATCAAGGCCAGCCCAGACCTCGCCGAGGTCGAGGTCGTCGCGAAAATCCTCCAAGCCGCCAGCGCAGTACTGGACGTTGAAGTGAAAGACGGCCACAGCGAAGCGGCGGGCCTTGGCGTCCTGGGCCAGGGCTTCGGCGGATGAGAGGAGGAGAACCCCGACAACCAGCAGCAGGGCGGCGAACGCGCGTCGCATGACGGGCCAGACCTTCTCAGCCGAACAGGGCTTCGTAGCCTTCTTGGTGGAACCCCACGACGAAGGCATCGTCGACGCG
>CAZQTQ010000097.1:0-6433 GCA_964596025.1 uncultured Rickettsiales bacterium | reverse complement strand
CCGCTGCGACCGAGGAGGACGGCAGCGAGCTCGTCATCGCCGGCGGGCTCGTCAGCGGTGAACTCGAGCCACTTCTTTCCGCGGGCAACCAGGATTCGGTCAGCGCTGCGGGCCAGGTCCAAGGCCTCCTCACGGAAGAACTTCTGCTTGTTGGCCAGAATCGGCTCGGGCTGGACGATGTGTCGTGGCGCCAGGAACTCCTGGGCGCGCGTACACGACGTTCAGCCCTTGCGGTGGTAGTACCAGCGGATGGCGCGGCTCATGATCTCTCTCCAGTAGGGGCTACTTCCTGGACCACCACGGCCCATTCCGGGGAGCAGCATACTCAACCCGAGCCCCACGGAAAGACCTCACGCTACTCTTAGCTGGAGTCATGAGGTCCCCTCCCCTTCCACGGTCATCCTTCTGCCTGGGCTCCGCCCTCTTGTTCTCCCCCCTCTGGGGCGGCGGCGACTCCGGGACCGCCTACCTCTTCCTGAGTCCGTACTAGGCTGGCCGGGACGCAGCGCTAGGGCGCCAGGGTGTAGCCCACATAGTCCGAAACCTCATTCTGACCGGCGATGTTTTTCAGGTCGGTATGCCAGAGCTGGGCATCGACGAAGGTCGGCAATGAGGTGCTTCCGGACATGAGCAAGACGGCACCTGTACTACCCACGCCATCCACCTCCAAGGCCGGGGCTCCAACCGCCAGATCGTCCAGACCGTCGCCGTTCGCATCCAGGGAGGCGAGGGACAAGCCAAACCACTGGTTCTGGTTCAGGCCCCAGTTGCTGGTGCCAGGCAGGAGGAAGACACCGGATGCGACGTCGAGTCCCGCGGTGCTGCCCGGGAGGACGGAGACCGCCCCTCCGAAGCCGTCGTAGCCATACATCGAGGCCGCCAAGTCATCGAATCCGTCGCCGTCGTAGTCGCCCGAAGAGAGGGTGTAGCCGAGCAAGGCGTTGGTCTGTTCTCCTCCGTTTCCGGGAATGTCTAAGAGGCCGACGTCGAGCTGGCCCGTCGTCGACAAGCCCGTCCCGCTCGCCCCGTAGAAGATGGTGATGCGGCCCACGTTGAAGTGGGTCGAGACGCTGGAGTCCTCGTAGGGTGTGCCAACGGCGAGATCATCGACACCGTCGCCGTCGAAGTCGCCGACGTTGAGCGCATGGCCAAAGCCGTCGTCCTCATCCAAGCCCCCACCGGCGCCCGACGCAAACTGATTGAAGTAGCCGGCATCGCTGGGATCCAATCCCGTACTGCTCCCGTAGACCAGGAGGACAAGGCCCGTGTCCTCGACTGTCGGCCCTCCCAGATCCTCGTCCGGACATCCGAAGGCGAGATCATCGTAGCCGTCGTTGTCGAAGTCGCCCGCCGCCACCGAGTGGCCGCAGCGATCGTCCGTTTCGGGGGAGAATCCCACGCTGGTGTCACCCTGCTGGATCTTCTGAGCTGAGACCACACCGCTCGGGTCCAGGCCGCTGGATGACCCGTAGAGGATGACGACAGCACCGGCCTCATCAGCGGCACCGGAATCGGAGCCGGGCACGCCGGCGACGAGATCAGCGTAGCCGTCTCCGTTGAAGTCGCCAGTAGTCACTGAATAGCCAAACTCATAGTCCTCGCCGGCGGCGTCGGGGACACCGGTATCGTCTTGGTGCCAGTTCTCCGCTGTCGTCCCGTCGAGACCCGAGGTGGAGCCATAGACCGCCGTAACCATCCCAGCATCCTCGACCGTAGAGATGTCTTCCCCGCGGGAGCCCCAAACCAGATCGGTGTAGCCATCCCCATCGAAATCACCGTGAGTGAGGCTGCTAGCAGCGAGGTCTCCGTCCTCAGGAATCCCGGGCACGCCGGAGGAATCTTGAGTCCAGTAGACATTGCCGAGGCTGCGGGCCAGAGCCGAAGAGCCCCGTAGAACAATGGCCCCGCCCGCGTCGACCTCGCTCCCGATGTCCTCGTAGGGAGCCCCGATGACCAGATCGGCGTACCCGTCGCCGTCAAAGTCCGGCTGATCTTCCGGATCGACGGCAGAGAAGGTGGGGTTGGTGAGGTCGGAGTGGGCAATGGTCCAGACCTCGAGCGAGTCCCCTGTCTCGTTATAGACCGTGGCAGTAACCGTGGGATCCGCCGCCACGGTGTCCACCTCGACGGTCAGGAAGTAGCGACTGTCGTCGTAACAGCGGGTCGGGCCCAGTTCGTTGCTGGGTGTGCAGCCCGAGTTGTCGTTTGCCAGAGGCGAGGAGGTCAGCTCGGGAATGGAGTAGCCTCCGAGCCCCCCGGGCAAGAGGCGTAGCTCGGAGCGGTGGACGTCTCCGGACATGAGGACGACCCCCTCAATGCCCTCGTCCGCAATCCAGTCGAAGAATTCGATTTGGGAGTCGGGCCAGTTGCCCCAGGAATCGGACGACCCCTCTGTTGTCCACTGGCTCCCACTCAACAGGAACTTGAAGGTCGCGGTCGACTGGCTGAGAGCTTCCTTCAACCAGTACATCTGAGTCGCCCCCAGCACGCTGCCGTCCGTGTCCGAGGCAGCATCCCGCCAGTAGCGGTCGTCGAGGAGGAAGAACTCGATGTCTCCGTAGCTCCAAGTGGAGAAGATCCCGTCGAGAGCCGCCGTTCCATAGTCGGAATTTGCCCAGTACTCGGTAAAGGCCTGTAGGGCCATGTCCTTCCCTACAGCCGTGCCGTTGGTGTTGTTGCCGACAAAGTCGTGGTCATCCCAGACCGCTAGCGTCGTCGTGTGGTCGGCGAGGGAGGCGCGGTCGGGACGGTCGAGCGACCAACGGTAAAACTGGCGGAGACCGGAGAGGTCCGCGGTGTTTCCGTAGTGGTTGTCGCCGATGAAGAAGAAGACATCCGGGCTCAGGGCGTCGATCTCCGCAAAGACGGGCTGGGACTCGAACTTGCTGCAGGAACCAAAGGCGAAGGTCATTGCCGTCGCCCCGGAGGGATTGGTCCGCATCTCGCCGGCAGCTTCTTCGCTGCCGTCCACGTCGACGGCGTAGTAGTAGGTCGTCTCCTCACTCAGGCCAAAGACCTGAAAGACATGGGTCATGTCGCTTGCGCCTTCGGGGTAGGCATAGGCAACCGGGTCCGCCGTCGCCAAGGAGCTCTGGTCCGTCGTGACCCGCAGCGCAGCCTGCGTCGTTGCGTGAGTGCGGATCCACAGGCGCGCACTGTCCGCCTCCATTGCGCCGACCATGGGACCGTGAGTCAGCCTGCTCACGCTGCAGGTGTCGCAGCTGAGGTTGTTGGGTCCGACCGGGTCCGTCCAGTCCGTCGTAGCGCCCGTTCCAAAGCTCTCGGTGAAGCCGTCGTAGCAGTAGGTTTGCTCCCCATCCAACGCGATCTCGAGACAGGCTGGCGTCCAGAGATCGGATCCGTCAGAGGTGATCTGAACACGGTCGATATCGGCGCGCGCTAGCGCTTGGTCAGAGAAGGTAAATCCATTGATCTCGCCCGACTCGAAGTCGTCGAAGTTGGGATTGTTGATCTCAAAACAGTCGCTTGAGCTCAGACAGACCGAGAGGGTGTTGGAATCGGTCCCATCGAGGGTGTTCGGCCCCGTGAGGACGGTGATCGTGATGTCGGTCACGGTCGAAGGGAAGGACGGCATGCCCGGGTCCTGGCAGCCGGCGCCGTCGTTGGGAATGCCGTTATCGGCCTCCGTGTCGCAGTCGTTGTCGGCCCCGTCGCAGACCTCGCTGTTTCCGGGGTAGTTCGCGGGGTCGCTGTCGTCGCAATCGGAGCCCACGGCCACGCCATCCCCGTCGTTATCAACCGCTGCGCTGTCATCGTCGTCACCGGCAGTGTCGTCGTCGCCGCCCGCCGAGTCGTCGTCACCGGCGGTGTCGTCGTCGCCGGACGCCGAGTCATCGTCGCCGGACCCCGAGTCGTCGTCGCCGGCTCCAGTGTCGTCATCGCCCCCTCCTGTATCGTCGTCGCCGGGGCCGTCGGGGGCTTCGGTACAGGCAGGAAGGGCCAGCAGCAGCAGGACCCCTGCGCATACGGGCAGGAAGCGACAGAAGGAAGGCATAGGGGACTCCAGGCAACGGTTGGACCCAACACCCTAGCGACTTCGTCCGACCGACGCAGCGACGGCGGTTCGGAGACCGCTGGGAGTTCAGCAACAGCCAGGTCCATCCTCGGGCTGCGTTCACCAGATCTCCCCCAGAGGCCAGGCAGCACAGCGGTTTCTTAGGGAGGACGATGGGTCGCTAGGGGGCGTAGTCACAGATGTGGAAGGAACGCCTAGCGTGTTGCGGGAAAATCGTTAGGATGCGCCGTTCCTCACTGGTCCCCCTTGGGAGAGTTCATGCGTTTCGAGCACGTCGCGGTGGCTGGTGTCGCCCACGTCGAAGCCCCTCACCGCATCCCGTCGGAAGCCTTCGAGCAGCGCTTAGCCCCGACGATGAAGCGACTGGGGCTTCCTGCGGCCATGCTGCGGGAGGTCGCGGGCATCCAGGCCCGGCGGTGGTGGGACGAGGGAGTCACACCCAGCCAGGCTGCGGTGCTTGCGGCAGAGAAGGTCCTGCGGGAGACGGGGATCCCGCGCGAGCACATGGGCCTCTTGGTGAACACTTCGGTCTGCCGGGACTTCATCGAGCCGTCGACGGCTTGCCTGGTCCATGGCGCCATCGGCCTGGCCCCGCACTGCCTCAACTTCGACCTCGGAAACGCCTGCTTGGCTTTCGTCAACGCGATGAATCTCGCGGCCACGATGATCGAGTCGGGACAGATCCCCTACGCGATGATCGTAGATGGCGAGGGCGCCCGCTTCGTACAGGAGCAGACCTTGGCTCGCCTGGAGCAACCCGGCGTCGAGCTCGCCGACTTCAGCAAGGAGTTCGCGACCCTGACACTGGGATCGGGGTCGGTGGCGATGATTCTCGGCCACACTGAGCACGTGCATACCGGCCACCTCTACCGAGGGGGCGTCAGCCGCGCCGCGACGGAGTGGAACCAGCTCTGCAAGGGCCAACCCGACAAGATGGAGACTGACACCCGCGCCCTCTTGGCGGCCGGCGTCGAGCTCGCCAAGACCACCTTCGTCACCGCGACCGAGACCCTGGGCTGGACTCCCGGCTGCCTCGACGAGATCGTTCTCCATCAGGTCAGCGCCGTACACACCGCCAAGCTCTGCCACAGCCTGGGACTGGACCCAAAAAAGGCCCTCTTGACCTTCCCCGAGTACGGCAACATCGGCCCAGCATCGGTGCCCTTCACGCTATCCAAAGCCGTCGAGGCGGGACGCGTGGTCAAGGGCAGCCGGATCGGCCTCCTCGGCATCGGCAGCGGCCTGAACTGCTCGATGTCGGAACTCCGTTGGTAAGCGTCCCCGAGCACCTCTACCCCTTCGACTCGCAGCACCTGGAACTCGAGGGCGGGCGGATGCACTACCTCGACGAGGGCGAGGGCCCCCCCGTAGTCATGGTCCACGGGAACCCGTCGTGGTCGTTCTACTTTCGCGACCTCATCGTCGCCCTGCGCCAGAACCACCGCTGCATCGCGCCCGACCACATCGGATGCGGGCTCTCCGACAAGCCCAGCGACGACCGCTATCGCTACACGCTCGAGCGGCGAGTCGCCGATCTCGGAGCGCTCCTCGACGCGGTCGAGCCCAAGCGCCCCATCACCTTGGTTCTGCACGACTGGGGCGGCGCCATCGGGATGGGCTGGGCGGTCCGAAACCCCGAGCGGGTGGCCCGCATCGTGTTGCTCAACACCGGCGCCTTCCGCAATCCCAAAGACAAGGGCCTGCCCTTTTCGGTGTGGCTGGCACGGAACACCCTCGTCGGAGCCTGGCTGGTCCAGGGCTTGAACGCCTTCAGCCTCGGAGCCGCAACCCTGGGGGTCGTCACGCGGATGCCGAGCGAGGTTCGGCGGGCCTACACCGCCCCCTACAACTCTTGGGCCAACCGCATCGCGACACTTCGCTTCGTCCAGGACATCCCCCTAGGCCCCGAAGACCCTGCCTGGAGCTGCGTACTCGAGACCGAAGAGGGCCTGACACAGTTCGACAAGACTCCGGTGTTGGTTTGCTGGGGCCGCAAGGACTTCGTCTTCGACGACGCCTTCCTCGCCGAGTGGAAGAGGCGCTGGCCACAGTCGGAAGTCCACAGCTTCGAAGACGGGGGCCACTATGTCCTCGAGGACAAGACCGAGGACATCGTCGGACTCGTACGCGCCTTCCTGCGACGGGCCCCAGTTGAGGCACAGCCGGCGTGAGTGCGGTGGTGAGCGCGGACTCCAACATTGCCTCGCACCTGAGCCGGGCGGCGGGCGACCGCCCCGAGGCTCCTGCCATTCACTGCCCCCGTCGCTTTGGTGGCTACTCGAGCCTCAGCTACCGACAACTCCACGAGCAGAGCGACGCTATCGCCCGGGGCCTGTGCTCCATCGGGATCGGAAAGGGCGTGCGCACGGCGCTGATGGTGCGGCCGAGCCTGGAGCT
>CAZQTQ010000096.1:0-12286 GCA_964596025.1 uncultured Rickettsiales bacterium | reverse complement strand
TCTTGAGTTCGTTGTCGAGGCGAAGCCGGGGCAGTACGCGGGCCAAGAGGCGGCCTGCAAGAATCTTGAGCTTGGGGGGGTCAAAGGCAACGCGGAGGGAAGGGTTGGAGATGATGGCGCCGCTGATGCCCTCGTTTTGGGTCTGCAGCAAGCGCAGACCGATCAGTCCCCCCATGGAATGCCCGTACAAAAAGCAGGGTTCATCGCCGTCGCTCCGTGCCAGGTCCACCAATTGGCGAGCGTCTTTCACAAACTGGTCCCAGCCGTCGACGTGTCCCCGGAGCCCCTCACTTCTGCCGTGTCCGCGGTTGTCCAGGGCGTAGACGGCAATGCCTGCAGAGTTCAGCGCCGCGGCTACATGCTCGTAGCGCCCGCTGTGCTCGCCCAGCCCGTGCACCAAGACCAGGCGCCCCTTGGTTGTCTCCCCCTCGGCGGGGTGCCAGGTTCGCGTGTGTAGCTTGAGTCCGTCGTAGGAGGACAGGGTGCTTTCTTCAGCCACGGGAGACTCCAGAGGAAGGGGCGCTTAGAGCAGAGCCAGGCTGAGGCCCGGGAACCAGCAGACGATGAACAGGGCTAGCAGCATGAGAAGGGTAAAGGGAATGACGCTGCGTATCACCAGAAGGATCGAGCGATCGAAGACCGAACTCGCGACAAAGAGGTTGAGCCCCAGGGGTGGGGTCAGGTAACCGATCTCGAGGTTGACGATGAAGATGATGCCGAAGTGGATGGGATCGATGCCGTACTTCATAGCGATTGGGGCAAGGAGGGGAGCTACGATGAGGATCGCGCTCATGATGTCCATCATGCAGCCGAGAAGCAGCAAGAAGATGTTGACCAGCACCAGGAACTGGAGCTTGCTGTCGACGTGGCCCTTGACCCACTCTGCTGCGTGCGCCGGCACCTCCTGGAAGACGAGAAACTGGTTGAAGGAGATGGCCAGGACGATGATGAGCAGCAGACTGCCCATGATGACTGCGGAGTCGCGGACCACCCGCGGCAGGTCCCGCGGGGGCAGCTCAAAGAGCGGCTCGTCGTTCTCCTCACCTCTTCGACGAGCCAGCAGCCGCAAGGCTGGGTGGATGATGTACTCCACGGCCAAGGCGTACACGACCGACACAGCAGCTGCCTCCGTCGCGGTGAACAGGCCGGAGTAGATGCCTCCGATGATGAGGATGGGCAGGCCTGCCGCCCACACCCCGCGACTGAGGGCGCGGGGCAGCTCGTGGACCGTTTCTTCAATCGGCAGGACCTTGTCGCGCTCCTTGAAGATCGACCAAGCGATGAGGATGAGCCCGATCACGGCGCCGGGCAGGATGCCCGCGATGAAGAGGTCCTTGACCGTCGGCTGGGCGCCGGTAGCCGCTGACTTCACGGAGAGGTCCGAAAAGCAGACTACGGCGTAGATAATCATCGGAATGGACGGCGGGATGAGGATTCCCAGTGAGCCGGCGGAGGTCAGCAGGCCCAGGCTGAACTTCTCGTTGTAGCCCGAGTGGATGAGGGCCGGAACCATGATGGAGCCGATGGCAATGACGGTGACCGGCGAGGACCCGGAGATCGCGGCAAATATGACGCAGGACAGGACACCGGAAATGGCCAGGCCACCAGGGAACCAACCGATGGCGGATCGCGCCATGTCGATGAGCCGTCGGGCGATGCTGCCCTCGGTCATGATCGCGCCGGCCATGACGAAGAACGGAATCGCGAGGAGGACTTCCTTGTCGGTGGCCTTGTAGAGGTCCTTGACGATAAAGGTCAGGTCGCGTCCCTCGAGCAGGCTCACACAGAGGGCGGCGGCGGCGCCGATGACCACAAAGAGCGGTGCACCGGCCAGCATGAGCAGCACGGCACAGATGACGATGACCCAGGTTTGGCTGAACCACAGTCCGAGCAGCATCCCCAGCAAGAGGCCAGGGAAGAGTCCGGCCAAGATCATGTCGCGGCTGCCGGCGTTTGCGGGGTTGCGACGAAGGCTCCGGGCTGGAATCTCGTCCAGCTCAACATCTTGCGCTTTGCCGGCAAAGAAGCGGCCAGCAAAGCGCAGAGACATGAGGAAAAAGGCGAGCGGAAGGACCAACTCGGCGACCCAGAGTTTGAGGCCGTTCTGTGTGATGTCGACGGCAAATCCGCCTTCTTCCAAGAAGTAACTGTAGTCCTCGGGGTCGAGGCGACCTTCGAGGACCCAAGCGCAAAACGCATTCGCCTTCTCAGTGAACCAACTGGGAACCGTCAGCTTGGCTAGAGCCTCGGTGTCGAAGTGCTTCTTGACCACGGTCCAGGAGGCGCTGCAGAGCTTCCAGGTGAAGACCGTCGCGATCGCCATGGCGATTCGGTGCAAGCGTGCGCTTCCGGCGGGACTGAGCGCACGGTCTGCCGCGTCGATGCTGAGGTGCTTGTCATCGCGGGTGGCGAGGCTGGCACCCAAGAAGGCGACCCAGAGCATGAGGAGCAGGGCGATCTTCACCGCCCCCTGAAAGCTCAGATCAAGGAAGGAGGCCTCTCGGTCTAGGAAGTCCAAGAAGACCAAGCCGGTCATGGCCATCGTGGCCACAAAGATCACAGTGGTCTCGAGGCGATCCAGACAGCGGTCCAGGAAGCTGAGGACCTCGGCTAGGTAGTGGTAGATGCCGCCGACGACCAGAATCCCGGCGAAGACGACCTTGAGGAGAAGGACCTCGCGTGCGAAGCGTCGACCCCAAGCGGAGATGCGCCCCCAGGCCCGTCCGACTAGGTCGAAGGGGACGAAGATCGTGTCGAGGATCTGGCGGACCACCGCTCGCTTGTCCCCTCCCGTCGTGCGCTACTGGCGCAGAGCCCCGAGCGCCTTGTACACGGCGTCAAGGAGGTCGGAACCGACGATGTCCCGGAACTGCTCGTGGACGGGCCGGGTTGCTTCGATCATGGGGGCAAGCTCGGCATCACTGACCGAAATAACCTCGACGCCCAGCTCCTTGAAGTTGGCCAGCAGTTCGTCTTCCATGTCGCGCACCAGCTTGCGTCCCAGCTTCTGGTTTTGGAGTCGGTCGCCGATCACAATCTTCTGGAGATCCTCGGGCAAGGACTCGAACCAATCACGGCCGTAGATGATGGCTGCGGGTTGGAAGATGTGGTGTGTCAGCGTGTAGTACTTCGTTGGCTCAAACCAACCGGAGGCTTGGCCGAAGAGGGAGGTGTTGTCGAAACCATCGACCGTCCCCCGGCTCAGGGCATCGAGCACCTCGGGAACCGGGATGGCGAAGGCCTGCACCCCCATCGCTTGGTACATCGCCTTGTGGACGTCGCTCTCCTGCACTCGCATCTTGTGCTCGGCGAGGTTGCTGAGGGTGTTGCCCGGCTTGTTCTTCGTGAAAAATGAACGCCAGCCATTCTGGGACCACATCGCGAGGAAGATGCCGCGTCGTCGGAGCTTCTTCTGCATGGGCTGGAAGAGGACTGTGTCCAGAACGTGGTCGGCCTCGGCGTCGCTACGGAAGAGGAAGGGGAGCTCGGGGAGCTGCAGCGAGGGAACGTTGGCTCCCGTTGCGACCGCAGCGGTGGTGAAGCCGCCGCCCTGCAGGCGTCCCCCCTCTACGATGTCGCGGATCATCTCGACCTCGCCGCCCATCACGCCCGACATGAAAATCCGCACCTTGATTCGGCCAGCGCTCTCCCGCTGGATCCGCTCCTTGATGTCCTTGAGCTGATCACTCCATGGGGTGTTCTCTGGCGCGACGGTGCCGAAGTTCAGGGTGAACTCGGGCTTGGTTGCCTCGGCTGCCTCGGCGGGGCTGGCCAAGAGGCTCGTCCCCCCGAAGCTGAGGACGAGGGCGAGGATGAGGGCGAGGGTCCAGATCGAGCGGTTCATGTGCGTCTCCCTCCGGTCTCGGCTGTAGCCAAGAGACCGGGATCGGGTCGTCAGCGGGTCGTCAGCAGGTAGGCGGGCTCTATTCCGCGAAGAGATCGTCTATTCGGTCCAGGAAGTCCTGGGCCTTCCTCTTCTCGACCTCTTGTTCGGGAATCAGCTCGGGGATTACGTCGGCGGGGGTGTTCAGGACGTAGTTGAGCAGGGTCTTGAACAGTTCCTTGTCCTGGACCTTGACGGCGTAGGTGTCGGCGTAGAGGACGTAGGTGGAGAAGGCCTCGGGGAACATGCTCTTGGCCTTGTCGAACATCTCCTTGCTCTTGCCCATGTCGCCTCCAGCGAAGGAGGGAGCGACGGAGTAGAAGGCACCCCAGTAGCGCACGGGACCGCCGTAGAAGGAGGTCTCATCCAGAGCCAAGCAGTGGGTCATGAGCTTGGCCACATAGCCCTTGTACTTGACGAGG
The DNA here is from genome assembly GCA_964596025.1 of uncultured Rickettsiales bacterium. Lineage (GTDB taxonomy): Bacteria > Myxococcota_A > UBA796 > UBA9615 > UBA9615 > CAZQTQ01. Next base: position 7,981 of record CAZQTQ010000096.1, on the reverse strand, counting down.
GTCGAGAAGCCCTGCCCGCGGGCCCACTTGCCGAGGTTTGCGGCCGTCCAGTAGATCGCCATCTGGTCGTCCTTCTGGAGGGCAGTGACCGCGTCGGCGGACTTTTCGCCCTTCTCGATTTGGGCCTTAAAGGCCGAGTCTGCAGACATGGCCCGCTCGCCGAGGGTGACGCCCTTCTCGAACAGTGGAGCCTTCTCTTCGGTGGTCGGCTTGTGGGCGTCGGCCATGAAGTAGTAGGCACGGGAGAGAAGTATCAGGGCCTCTTGGTGCTCCGGCTCGGCGGCGATCACCTTTTCCAGTGCGTCGATCGACTTCTGGAGGCCATCCTCGGTGCCCCGCTCGTTGGTCCAGAGGGTCTGGGCCAGGTCAAAAGACACACTCGCCTCTGCTTTCGGGCCCTCGAGGCCTGTGAGGCCGCTGGTGTAGGTCTTGCAGCCACTGAGCAACGCGGGGATGGCGAGGGCTGCCGCAGCGATCAATGAGAGGCTTCCACGAAGGGAGGCGGACGACGGGTGCATGGTTCCTCCTGGGGCGCGGCCGGGCCGGCGACGCCGACTGTCTCGGTCTTAGGACCGAGTGCGGCGGAGTGTACCGAAACGCGCTCTTCGGTCAAGGGCTCAGACGGAGGGCTTTGACGCGAGATGCCGTCGGCGCAGGGTCCTTCGCATGACCTTGCCCGATGCGGTCCGGGGCAGTGCCTCGATGCTGCAGGTCTCGTGCAGCTTGAACAGCGGGTTCAGTTCGCTGCGGATCCGACGTTGGATTGCCTGGGCCAGCTCGGCTTCGGCAGCCTTCGAGTCGTGTGTCGGCACGAGGTACAGGACGAGTTGGCTCGGACCTCCACCAGGCGGGGGGACGGCAATGGCGGCGCACTCCTCAACCCCCTCCACGCCTGCAGCGCAGCGCTCGATGTCGGCGCTGCTGGTCTTGATGCCCCCTAGGTTCATGGTGTCGTCGACGCGACCCTGGGCTTGGAAGTAGCCACCGCCCAGGTGGGCCATCTGGTCGCCATGGCGGCGGAGGACTTCGCCGCAGGGGCCTTGGGGCATCCCTTCGAAGTAATTCCGGTCGTGGTCGCGATTGAGCAGCTCGACGGAACTCCCGAACTGGGGGGGCACAAGCGCCAACTCGCCCTCATCGCAGGGCTGGCCTCTTTCGTCGAGTAGGTAGAAGAAACACCCGATGGCCGGGGTGGAGAAGGTCGAAGGGGCCTGCGGCTGCAGCATGCTCCCGCACACGTATCCCCCGCCGATCTCGGTCCCACCGCAGTACTCGATGACAGGCTTGTAGCGAGCACGCGCCATGAGCCAGAGGCTGTCGTCTCGGTTTGAGGCCTCCCCGGTGGAGGAGAAGCAGCGAATTGCGGTCCAGTCCAACCCCTCGGTAGCCCCGTTCGCCCGCCAGGCCCGCACCAAGCTCGGTACCACCCCAAGCATTGTGACCCCGGCGTCCTGCACAAAGCGGCAAAAGCCGGCACTGGTGGGGAGGCTCTCGAACAAAGCGATGGTGGCGTTGTTCAAGAGCGAGGCGTAAATGAGCCATGGGCCCATCATCCAACCCAGGTTTGTGGGCCAAGCGACGACGTCGCCCTCCCGGATGTCGTGATGCGCCAGTCCGTCGGCAGCGGCCTTGATTGGGGTGATATGGCTCCAAGGGATTGCCTTCGGCTCGCCCGTGGTTCCAGAGGAGAAGAGGATGTTGGTCGGCTCGTCCAGGGAAGCGGTGTGTGCGGTGAAGGAAGGGTCTTCCTCCACACCGGCAAAGAAGTCCTCCCAGCCCAGGTCGCCGGGGCGGAGGTCCACCGAGAGGGCCCGGCTGGCCGACAGGACGATGGCCCTGGGCGCTTCGGCTTCGCAGACTCGGGTGTAGAGGGGGAGGCGCTTGGATCCGCGGACGATGCAGTCTTGGGTGAAGATGAGCTGGGCTTGGGAGATCCGGAGCCGGGTTGCGATTTCCGGCGGTGCAAAGCTGTCGGCGATCGAGACCACTACGCCGCCCATGCGGACGATGCCGAGGTAGATCTCGACCGACTCGACCGTCATGGGCATGTCGATGGCGACGGCCGCACCTGGGCCGAGTCCCAGCTGTTGGAGGGCAGCAGCAACCCGGCGACTGCGGCGCTCCAGCTCGCCCAGGGTGAGTCGACGGAGGGCTCCTTCTTCCCCCTGAGCAACCAGCGCAGTTCGCTCGGGGTCCCGGCCCGCAAAGCACCAAGCGCCGGCGTTTCCCTCGGCGCCCAAGAGCCAGCGCTGCTGGTCTGCCGAGGTCGCGTCGCCCAGGATTGCTTCTGGAGCGCGGTCGAGTTGCAGCTGCAGGGCCTCGAGGATGGCGGACCAGAAGGCTTCTGGCGCCTCCCGAGTCCAACGGTGGAAGGAGGCGAAGTCGCAGTCGGGTTTTAGTTGATGCACGCGGCTCCGGCGCTGCTCCTCGTATTGCGGCACCCAGGCCGGAGCAGGTCCGCGTTCCTCGGGCCGTCCGGTGTAACAGGCGGCGAAGAGGAGGCGATGGAGGGGGTGGGGATGGTCTGGCCGAAGCGTATGCCGGCTGAGGGCCGTCCAACGCTCTTCGGGCTGGTCATGAACTGCGCAGGCGGCGGCGCAGGCCTCGAGCACCGCTGCCGCCTCTGGGGCACCGAGTCCCGCCTCTTCGAGATCTGAGGAGCGCAGGTCATCCAGGCGGGGGGAGGGTCGGCGCGGCATCGCTTGGGTCTCCGTGGAAGAGGCCGGACTGTGGCACGAAGAACGGGGATCTGTCACGTAGGAGGTGGGGCCTTCCTCGTGGATTCGAGCGGCGTCCTCTCCGCGGCTTTGGCGAAATCTGGGGTGCCCTGGCGGCGCTCCGGTCTTGTGCCCAGAAGGGGCCTGAGGTACAAACCGGCGACCGATGAGCGCTACCACTCCCCCTCCGCTTGCCCTGACCTTCGATGACGTCTTGCTTGTGCCTGCGGCGAGTCAGGTCCTTCCGAAAACTGCCGATACTTCGACGCGCCTGACCCCCGGAATCCTGCTGCAGATTCCACTCGTCTCTTCGGCGATGGACACCGTCACCGAGGCGCGCACTGCCATCGCTATGGCGCAGAACGGCGGGCTGGGCGTCGTCCACAAGAACCTCTCGGTCGGAGAGCAGGCCCGGCAGGTCTCCATCGTCAAGCGGACCGTGTCGGGGATGATTGCCGATCCGATCACTGTTTCTCCGGATGCTCGGGTACGGGATGCACTGGCGCTGATGCGGGAACACAGCATCTCGGGTGTGCCGGTTACCCGCGACGGCAGCGACGAACTGGTCGGCATTTTGACCAATCGGGACCTTCGCTTTGAGCGCAACCTGGACCGCAAAGTCTCGGATGTGATGACGTCTTCTGACCTGGTCACCGTTCCGGTGGGAACGACGCTGGAGGAGAGCAAGGACCACCTCCAGAAGCACAAGATCGAAAAGCTGCTCGTGGTTGACGAGAGCGGAACCCGTTTGCGCGGCCTCATCACGGTCAAAGACATTGCAAAAAACGAGCGGTATCCCGATGCCGTTAAGGACGACCGGGGCCGGCTGCGGGTGGGTGCCGCGGTGGGCGTCGGGAGCAAGCGCCGGGAGAGGGTGGGTGCTCTGGTTGAGGCGGGCTGCGATCTGCTGGTCATCGACACGGCTCACGGGCACAGCCAGATGGTTCTGGATGCCGTCAAGGCGACCCGGGAGGAGTGGCCCGAAGCCCAAATCGTCGCCGGGAACGTCGCCAGCGGCGATGCAGTCCGCGCCCTTGCGGCCGCGGGGGCGGATTGCGTCAAGGTGGGGATCGGTCCCGGTTCGATCTGCACGACTCGCATCGTGGCCGGTGTGGGGGTGCCGCAACTGACAGCGGTCCAGGACTGCGCAGCGGCGGCACGGGAGTGCGGTGTGACGACCATTGCCGATGGAGGGGTTCGCTCTTCGGGCGACATTGCCAAGGCAGTGGCGGCCGGCGCGGACGTTGTGATGATCGGTTCCCTGTTTGCGGGTACGGAAGAGAGCCCCGGCGAGGTCGTCTTGTACCAAGGACGCCGCTACAAGGCCTACCGCGGCATGGGATCCCTCGAGGCGATGAAGAAGGGGAGCTCTGATCGCTACTTCCAGGAGGACCACGAGGATCCCCTGGGCGCGCTCGACGGAGCCCCAGTCGGCCCGAAGCTCGTGCCGGAAGGCATCGTGGGCCGGGTTCCTTACCGAGGGCCCATCGCCGACTCCATCTACCAGCTGGTGGGCGGTCTGCGGGCCTCGATGGGCTACACGGGCTGTGCAACGGTGGGCGAATTGCAGCGGAAGGCGTGCTTTGTGCGCATCACTGCTGCGGGACAGCGCGAGAGCCACGTCCACGACGTCATCATCACCCGCGAAGCACCCAACTACCGCGTCACCTGAAGCCTTCCCGGGCTCCTCGAGTCGTCCAAGTAGCGAGGGCGACCCGTGGGCCGCCCTTGCCTGGATTCGTAGGGGCTTTCGCTGGTGCTACTTCTTGACCGCGGGCCGTACCTCGACGAGGCCGCCCCTCGCACCCGGGACCGCGCCCACGATGAAGAGCAGGTTTCGCTCCTCGTCGATGCCGTACAGCCGCAGGTTTTGGACGGTGACCCGTTCGTTGCCCATTCGGCCCCCCATCTTCTTGCCCTTGAGGACGTGCCCCGGGGTCAAGCGGGTGCCGATGGCGCCACCGTGGCGGAAGAACTCATGAGTGCCGTGGGTTCGAACGAAGCCCTTGAAGTTGTACCGCTTCATCACGCCCTGGGTGCCCTTGCCCTTGCTGACACCGGAGACGTCGACAAAGTCCTGGCCCTCGAGGGCCTTGACCGTGATGGTCGAGCCGACGGAGAAGTCCTCGCCCGGGTCCTCGGTCATCCGAAGCTCTCGAACGAAGCGCTTGGCTCCGATTGTCGAGCCGGATTCCTTGCTGGCCTTCTCGAACTGACCGGCATCGGCGCGGTTCACGCGGGTCGCCTTCTTCGCCTCGATGCCCACCTGGACAGCGGAATAGCCGCGGCTCTTCTGGGTTGCGGTCTGGAGGATGACGTTGGGCTCGGCGCGGATGACGGTGACCGGAACCGACTTCCGTACGTCGGCGTCGAAGATCTGGGTCATGCCTTCCTTGATCCCAAGGATTCCTGGAGTCATGTGTCTCTCCCGCTTCTTGGCTCTCAGTGCAGTGCACTCGACCAGAGGAAGCTCAGTTGCCGGGCGTTCGGCCGGCGAATAATAGGGGGTGCGCCCCTTCTGTCAAGCCGGTGACCCTAGAAGGGCATGCTCGGCATTCCCGGCAAGTCGAAGCCGTCGAGGCCAAGGCAGCTCGTCGACGACGCGTCTGTGCCCATGGCGAAGGCAAACTCACCGTCGAAGTTGATCACCTCGCAAGCGTCGCCGCCTACATGGAAGGTCAACTCGCCGGTCACGCCAGCTTCAAGGCTCAGCGGTGCACCGCTCTGGTACTCGATGACCGCGCTGTCGGGTACCTGAATCAGAGGCATCCCCGCGATGATGGGCAACTCGCCCCCTTCGCTGATGCTGTTCACGGTCAGCGTCCCAAACCCCGAGTTTTGCACCTGAACCGATTGGGTGCCGGTGCCGACTTGGAGGTACAGGACGTCACTGAAGAACTCCATGGGGACGGCGTTTACGATGGTCAGTCGGGGCAGGCAGTCGCCACAGTCCTGGGTCACCTCGCTACTGAGGGGGATGCTTAGGCTGCCCTCGTCAGGATCGTCGCTCAGGATCTTCAAGGTGGCACTCTTGGTTCCCAGCGCCGAAGCTCCGGCCGAGAAGGTGACTGTTAGCTCGATGTCGTTTGCCCCCGGATCCAAGCTGCCGCCTGGGTAGCCGAAGACCGCAAACAGGCCCTCGTCACCGGCGGTGCTCTCGATGGTGGGGTTCTGAATGGTCAGTGCGCCCGAACCCGTGTTGCTGATAAGGAGGGTCATCGACTCGCTCTGGTTCTGGGGGACGGTGCCAAAGTCCAGGGAGGCCGAGCTGACCGCGATGTCCCCGCTGGTGGTGTTGTCGTCGTCGTCGCCTCCGCCGTCTCCCGAGCCGTCGTCGGTTCCGACATCGACGCTGCAATCAGGATCGGTGGAGCAGCCGCCTAGGAGAATCTCCAAGGGCCCGTCGGTGTCGGCGTCGGTCTCGATCTCGAGTGTCCCGTAGAAGGTTCCGGTTGACGGAGGCGCGAAGTAGACCGAGATCGTCTCGGTCTGGCCTGGGCCGAGGTTGGTCGGCAACTGAGCCGGCACGGAGTAGGTGTTGAAACCGGAGTCGCTGTCCTCGCCGATGCGAATTACCTGGATCTTGACTTGCCCCGCCGTTCCGTTGGTCAGCAGGACCTCCACGTTCTCGGAGTAGCCCAGGGGCGCGATGTATCCGAAGTCGATCTCGGAGGGGGTCGCAGTCAGCGCGTGGTTGTCGTCTTCTTCGCCGGGGGTCGTGCTGCAGGCGAGGGAGGCCAGAGTGAGGGTGCTGAGGATGGCGAGAAGGAGCGGGCGCAGGGTCTTGGCAGTAGGCATAGTCATCTCCACGACGTTCTCCGGTAAGAGAAAGCAAGGGGGCCCAGCAGGGGCCTTCAGCTTCTTCTAAGGGGGCCCGAGCCGGGGCTCGCGCGCGACAAGTATAAGGATGCGCCCCAAGGGCTCAAGGAAAAACGTCCAGGTGCCCGGAAGCGGCCCCGGGTTCCAGAGCGCGGCAGGCCCGCACCAGAGCGGTGGGCTCGATCTAGAAGGTGTACTTCACGAAGAAGTTGGTGCCGAGGCCGATGGCGGGGATCGGGCCGCCCAGGATGAGGTCTGCGTCCACGTCCAAGCCGATGCTGAAGTGGGCGAGCTTGGTGTAGTACTCGATTCCTATACCCGGGGTGACGATCCCTAGGAACCGGCCCTGCATGACGCCCCCGTAGCCGCTGGCGGCCACACGGTTGAGTGCCGAGGGATTGCTGTTCAGTTCGATGAGGTCGGGCGAGTAGCCACCGCCACCCCCGATCTGGAAGGCGAGGGCCACCCGCTTGACTCGCTTGGCACCGAAGTTGGGGCCTGCCCTTAGGGCTACGGTCCCGCCGAAGACCCGGAAGTCTCCCTGGATTGGGGATCCGAACAGCAGGTCGACGGAGACCCCGTCGCCGTTGGTGATGGCCTGAAAGAAGGAGGCCTCGACCGAGAGGGTGAAGCTCAGGCGATCGACGATGTCGTAGCCGAAGCTGAAGTCCATCTCAGTACCCGTGCTGGAGGTGAAGCCTGAGATGGGCGGGAGCCAGAAGATGGGGCCCAAGTTGACCTTGGCGTAGGCCCCCTTGACTACCTCGCGGACGATCCGTTTGCGTTTCTTTCGTTTGCTCGGAGCCTGCCGGTCCCGACGCCGGTTGTCTTCCTCGTCGAGGTCGATGTCGGATTCGTCTTCCTCGCCCTCGCCCTCGCCCTCGTCTTCGTCTTCGTCTTCCTCAGGGTCGTCTTCTCCGTCATAGGAGACGGACGAGGCTTCGGCGCTACCGGGGCCCAGGACAAGAACCAGGGCCATGCCGCAGGCGGCCAGCCAGGGAGGCAGGAAGAGGGTGCGCAGGCTCATCGCAGATGTCTCCGTGGGCTCAACCACCTTGGGTGTTGAACACGAAGGGATAGGAGACGATGACGATGCCGCCTCCCTTGGGCTTCGGGAAGCGCATCCGCATGAAGCGGGCATTCACGCACTTCTCGACGATGGGGTTCTTCAGGGTCGAGGCCTTGGTCGTGGCGTTGGACACAGAGCCGTCCTTGGCAATCACGAACTTGACCACTAGCTTGCCGAAGAGCTTTGGATTCTTGTTCAGCTCCTTCTGGTAGCAGTAGCGGATCTGCGGAAGGTGCTGCTTGACGATGCGGTCGATGATGCTCTTGTCCAGAGCACCCAGAATGATGGGGTCTCCAGCCCCGACGCCGCGAGCCCCGCCGCCCTTCTTGCCGTAGAAGCCCGCGCCGCGGCCGTAGCCCGATGCGCCCATCCCCGA
>CAZQTQ010000095.1:0-12293 GCA_964596025.1 uncultured Rickettsiales bacterium | reverse complement strand
TCGATGCCGATCTGAACGCGGGCCTCGTCGGCGAGGACGAGGCCCGGAAGCGCCGTCGCGAGGTGGCGCTTGAGGCCGACTTCCACGGGGCCATGGACGGTGCCAGCAAGTTCATCCGCGGCGACGCCATCGCCGGCATGCTGATCACCGGCATCAACCTCGTTGGCGGATTGTTCATTGGTGTTGTGCAGTTCGGACTCACGGTCAGCGAGTCCGCCCTGACCTACTCCGTCCTGACCATCGGGGACGGCCTGGTTTCTCAAATTCCTGCCCTCGTCATCTCGGTCTCCGCCGGCATGTTGGTGACGCGGGTGACTACCTCGGATGGTGAAAGCCTCCCGGATGAGTTGCACAACCAGCTCCTCGGCAGCAGCAAGGTCTTGTGGGTGGCTTCGGCCATTCTGCTTCCCTTTGCCCTGATCGAGGGACTGACCCTCCCCTTCGTGGTCATCGCCGCGGCGACCGCCGCCGCCGCCTATATCGGCGGGGAGAGTCAGGCTTCGGCCGGCGACGAAGGCGAGAGCCCGGACGACTCGACCGAAGGCGAGCCCGCTGAGGATCCGCTGGCTCCGGTTGAGATCTTGGAAATGGAGGTGGGCTTCGACATCATCCCCCTGGTGGACGAGCGCCGAGGCGGCGAGCTCATGCAACGAATCACCCGCCTAAGGCGCCAGTTCGCCCGGTCTTTGGGCATCGTCATGCCGCCCATTCACGTGCGCGACAACCTCCGCCTGCAAGCGACCCAGTACGCCATCCTGCTGCGCGGGACTGAGGTCGCGACGGGCGAACTACGTCCCGGCTACCTTCTCGCCATCGATCCCGGCGGAGAGCACGCTGAGGTCCCGGGAATTCCCGGCAAGGAGCCGGCCTTTGGCTTGCCTGCCCTCTGGGTCCGGGAAGAACACCAGCGGGCCGCCGAGGCCGCTGGCTATACCGTCGTAGACCCGGCCACAGTGCTTTCCACCCACCTCAGCGAGGTCATCAAGAATCACGCGCCGGAGTTCATTGGTCGCCAGGAGGTCCAGGAGATGCTGGACCGAGTCGCCAAGACGCACCCGAAGGTGGTCGACGACCTCGTCCCCAACCTGGTTCCGCTGGGAACGGTTCTGAAGGTGCTGAGGGGACTGCTGCGTGAGCAGGTCTCGGTCCGCGATCTCTTGACTGTGCTGGAGACCATCGCCGATGCCGCACCCATCAGCGCCGAACCCGAGTACCTCGTCGAGCGGGCTCGACAGGCCCTTGGCCGTCAGATTGCTCACCAGCATCAGGACCACGGGGGCACCATCCACTACATCTCCTTGGACCCACGTACCGAGGATCTCATTCGTGCCAGCATCAAGCGGGACCACGGCATGAGCCAGCTCGTCTTGGATCCCACGCGGGCCCAGGAGCTCGTCCGCCGGATCGGCGACGAGGTCGAGCGCCACGCCGCCCTGAAGATCATGCCCGTCCTCCTCAGCGCCCCCGCCGTCCGCGCGGCCCTGCGGCGACTAACTGAGAGGGTCTTGCCCCAGGTGGCGGTCTTGTCCCCCAACGAACTCAACGACCGGGCGCGCTTGCGACGCCTGGCCACGGTCGGACTCTAGGAAGGAGCCCCGAGCATGTCGATCCAGTCCTTCATCGCGGCCAACCAGGGCCTTGCCTTCGAGAAAGTCCGCACTGTGCTCGGAGCCGATGCGGTGATCCTGGAGGTGCGGCAACGGGGAGCGCTCGTCGAGGTCTTGGCCAAGTCGGGGGTGCCGCGGCAGGAAATGGCTCACTTCTTCTCGGCGCGGCGGGTGATTCGTCGTGCCCTTGCCGCGGGCGGAGGGTCCGTCCTTCCCGCCGAGGGTGCCGAGGCCACTCCGACCTCGGCGAACGAGGCCCCTGGCGCACTCTTCTCCAAGTCCGGCCGTCCTGCTCTGCCCTCCGCCCTAGGGGCCAACGGGCCGACGGCGAGCGGTGCCAATTGGGATCCAGATGGCACGATGTCCGACATACAGGCCCGACGGTCGGTGCCTGCCCCTGCCCATCGTGCCAATGAGGGTCTACTCGCCCCAGAAGACGCCCTTGCGTCGTTCGTGGATGCTCTCGAGCTACCGCGCGACATCCACGACCGGCTCGTCCAGGCGGGCGGCTCGGGCAGTCTGGAGCAGGGCCTGCGCCAACTTCACGGCTGGCTCGAGCGGAAGCATCGCCCGCTTGTGCCGCGTCCACGCCCGAGCAATGGACCGGTTCAGTTGGGCTTCATCGGGCCCGAGTGCGTGGGTCGGTCCACCTTGGTGCGGGGCCTGGCGACTCGAGTTGCGATGGAGCATCCCGGACGGGTTCTTTGGGTCCAGGCGAGCTTCCCCCGGCGACCCGCGCCGGTACGCGGTCCTCTCTACGTGCCCATCGGTGTCGACTTCTGTACTGTCCAGAGCGAGGAGGAATTCGTGGCCTTGGCCGAGGACTATGCCGACATGCAGGCCATTCTCTTCGACTTGCCGGGCATCCGAATCCACCGTGGGGTGGAGCGCCGCGCCCTCGCTCGCTTCCTCCGCGCTGCGGAGCACGCCTTCGGGCTGGTCCAATGGAGTGCAGTCCTTCCGTTGACCTGGAGCGTGCGGGAGATCAGCCGCGCCTTGGACGCGCTTGGGTCCTTCCGTACCACTGGGGTGGCTTGGACCTTCGAGGACCAAAGTGCCGACGCTGTCGGGGCCCTGGCTGCCGCGGTTCGTTGCGGCAAGGCTCCCTCCTTCCTCCACGGCGACAGCGTGGGGGACGGGCGCAGCACTCGAAGCGCACGTTGGGACGAAATCCTGAGTCTTCTCTCCATCACAAATCATGCCGGGGAGGGAGAGCGATGAACGTGGTCTCCCTGCAGAACCCTGGCAGAATGGGCTCCACCGGAGTCCGATTCCGGGTTTCGATCACCCCGAAAGCTGAGCTGCGATGAGCGCCTCCTCTTCAGCACAAGGCCGCCCCGATCTGGCCGAGACTCCTCTCACCGTTGCCGTCACCAGCGGCAAGGGAGGGGTGGGCAAGAGCCAGTTGATAGCAAGTCTTGCCGCTGTCCTCCAGAACCAGGGCAATAGCGTCCTCCTGGTCGATGCGGATGTGGGTTGCGGCAACCTGGATCTCATGTTCGATGTGCGGCCCGACCACGATCTGCGGGCCGTATTGCGGGGAGAGAAGACCCCGCAGGAAGTACTCACCGAAGCTCCAGTCGGAGACGGAACGATTGGAATCTTGCCCGCCCCTGCGGCGGACAAGAAGGGCGCTGAACTCACCCCAGCCGAGATCTTGACGATGGTCGACGCGGTCAGTGAGGTCGGAGCGTCCTATTCCGTGGTCTTGGTGGACACCGGTGCCGGTGTCTCCCGGAACCCCATGTTGTTTGGTGCCGCAGCGCACCGGGTCTTGGTGGTCACCACCCCCGAGCCCACCGCGCTTAGGGATGCCTACGCCGCCATCAAGGTCCTGCACCAGGCCCACTCCATCAACCGTTTTGAGTTGGTGGTGAACCAGGCGCAGACGGATCGGGATGGCAAGAAGGTCTACCGCCAATTGGTTTCGGTAGTGGACCAATTCCTCACTGTGGAGGTGGGGCTCATCGGCGTGTTGCCCGCTGACGACCGGGTCTCTCGCTCGGTTCGGCAACGGCAGCCTTGCGCCGTGGCTTATCCAACCTCTGCTTATGCCAACGCTGTTCGGGCGCTCGCACACCGGCTGATGCTTCAGCCGGTGCCGAGTCGTCCGCGCGGCCAAGTCGCCTTCTTCAACGAAGGCTCACCAGGAACGGGGACGACGCAATGAGCAATCTGTCGACTCGATTGGCCCAATTTGAACGGGCACGCCAAGAAGCGGACGGCAAATCCAAGGACTCTGGCCGTCTCATCGATGGGATGGGACGGGACGAGATTTTGGAGAAGTACGGCCGGAAGGTGCAGTTCATCGCTCGCCGCATCATGCGGCGCTTGCCGGACCACGCTCCGCTGGAGCTGGACGACCTCATTAATTCGGGGGCCCTTGGCCTTCTGGATGCGGTCGATAAGTACGATCTGCAGAAGAACACCTCCTTTGGGACCTACGTGGAGTTCCGGATTCGGGGAGCGATTCTCGACCTACTCCGTGGGCTCGATCCGGTTAGTCGGACGGTCCGGGAGAAGTCCACTGAGGTGCAGCGCGTTACTCGCGAGCTGGAACATCGGCTGGGACGGCAGCCCGAGAGTGAGGAGGTGGCCGACGCGATGGGGATCTCCATCGGGGACTACCACCAGCTAATGCACGAGGTGCGGTCAGTCCACCTACTGCCGCTGGACGCCCCCATAGGGCGTGCCAACGACGGTGCCCAGAGCCTCGGCGAGGTGCTCGAAGACAGCAAGACGGCCCGGCCGGATCAGAGCCTGAATCGGAAGGAAGCCATACGGACCCTGGCCAAGGCCCTGGAAGACGGTCTGCCGGAGCGGCTCCACAACGTCCTCGTGATGTACTACTTCCGGGAAATGAGTCTGAAAGAGATCGGTGCAGTGTTGGATGTCTCCGAAAGTCGGGTCTCCCAGCTGCACACGGAGGCTTTGCTTCGACTTCGCGGGAAATTGGCCTCGTCGTTGAGGCCGGGGGAGACCCTGGACTTGACTAGACGGCGGCCTCGGACGCGTCGCGCTTCCTGACCCAGAGTTCCCCCCGCTTGCGGGGGGAGCAGGAAGCTGCGTCCTCGCCGGAGCATCGGCGTTCGGGGCCGCGAAGAGCTGGAGAATCTTCGCCGGGTATGTCCCCGGCCGGGGTGAACTCTGGCCTTCGCCGCCCAAGGCAAGCCCCAAGTTCCCTTTTAGGCCAGCGGCCAGGGGGGCCTGGGGACGCTGCTGTTCTTCGAATCGAGAATTTGCTCAAGTCTTCCCACGAACTACCGATAAGAGGAGGACCAGGGGTATGGCTTGGCGACGAGCCGGCTCCTGGTGGTCGCTCTCTTGAGCATTTGGCCTTTCAAAGGCCGCCCTTGGGAGCCGCCAGCCGGGGACTAGCGTCTCTGTGTCGCCGTCTGGGCGGCACAGAGGCCCCAACCTCTCGTCGATTTCGGCGGGACTGCGTGGAGTTGACGTGGGACTCGGCATCCGAATTCATAGCGCAACCGAGGCAGCTTCGGCCCTGAAGCAGGTCTGGAGAACTCATCGCGGTCAGGTCGACAACTTCCGCAAGCTGGCTTCGGGCGAGCGCGTCACCATCGCCGCTGATGGGACGGCCGGCCTTGCCATCTCGGAGAAGTTACGGGCCCGGGCGGACTCCCTTCAGGTCGCGATTCGAAACGTCGAAGAGGGGACCAACCTGGTTCGGACGGCTTCTGGTGCTTTTTCTGAGGCCGCGACGGTACTCTCCCGGATGCGCGAACTCGCAGTGCAGGCGTCCTCGGAGGTATTGCATAGCTCCGACCGGGCGCTGGCCGACACCGAGTTCCTTGGCCTCCGCGCCGAGCTCGACCGCATCGGGGCGACGACCAACTACAACGGGCTGGCACTGACGACTCTGACGCCGGGGACGGTAGACGTGCAGGTTGGTATTGGGGCTGGAGCCTCTGACAACCGACTCACCGTCACCCTGCACGGGGCGACAGCGAACAACTTTGGAGTCGGCGGCCAGGATCTCTCCAGTGTCGCTCAGGCTCGCTTGTCGATCAGTCGTGTGGACAGTGGCCTTTCCTTCCTCAGCACCTTCCGGGCCAACTTGGGTTCGTTCGAGACTCGATTGTCTTCCATTCGCCACAACCTTCAGAGTTCGTTCGAGAACTCCGTGGCATCCGAGAGCGCCATTCGTGACGCCGACTTCGCACAGGAGACCGCACGGCTCACGCGAGGCCAGATCCTGGCCCAGGCCGGAGTCGCCATACTCAGCCAGGCGAGCTTCAGCAAACAGACGGCTCTCTCCCTGATCCAATAGCGCCCCTACGGTCGTCCCAGGACAAGGGGTTCGCTGCCCCGGCTGATGCCGGTGCGGGGTGGTTCTAGGTCGTCTCGCGGGGGCAGAACCCTTCCCGTCGGGAACTTGACGCGATCCCGGATTGCCAGGGGAGGGGAGGGGCGGTAGGTCCCTCAGCAGAACCCGTAATCGAGTGACATCGCTCCCATATGTCGTCCTTGGCATGCCTCTTGCGAAGGAAGAGGGCCGAGGTAATCGATATGGGACGTGAAATTTATCCAGGAATGTCGGGCGGAATGCGGGCCCTCCGCATGCTCGACGCCGTGGCGAACAACATCGCCAACATGAACACGACGGGCTTCAAGGCGGATCGCCCCATCTTCCAGCTCCACAGTCCGGACGCCGCGCGCGGCGTGGACCCAGACTCGTCCGAAGGCCGCCTTGCCGCGGCGTACGCCACCCTCGAGGGAAACCAGACGGACTTTACCCAAGGGACCTTGAATCAGACCGATGTCCGAAGCGATCTCGCGCTTCATGGCGAGGGCTTCTTCAAGCTCCGCGACGCCGATGGGAAGACCTACGTCACCCGCGACGGCGCCTTTGTGTTGAACGAGGCCGGCCAGCTGGCAACGCGAGATGGACTTACGGTTCAGTCCGCCGCCAACGGCACCATCGATTTGGGTACCGACCTCTTCACCATCACCTCGGACGGGACCATCAAGGTGGGCGAGGAACTCAGGGGCCAGGTGGCAGTCGTCGATCTTGCCGACAAGGACGGCCTCAGCAAGGCGGGCAGCAACCGCTGGCTTGTCGACAACCCCAAAGACCTGACAGCAGTTAGGTCGCAGGTTGCCCAGGGCCACCTCGAGGCTAGCAACGTCCACCCCGTGCACGCCCTGACCGAACTCATAGCAGTCTCTCGCTACTACGAAGCCTTTCAGAGCGGCCTAGAGGCCTCGTCCAAGTTGGATCAGGAACTCAATTCCAAGGTCGGTCGCATCGACCAATAAGGAGGAACGCCATGCGCTCCCTGTTTACTGCTGCCACGGGCATGTCCGCCCAGCAGCTTCGCATTGACAACGTGGCCAACAACCTGGCGAACGTCAACACCACCGCTTTCAAGAAGAGCCGGGCCGATTTCGAGGACCTGTACTACCAAAAGGTTCGCACGGGCTCGGGCCAAACCCAGGCCGGCACCGGCCGAAACGATGTCGTTGAGGTCGGTCACGGCACGCGCACAGCGGCCCTGAAGCGGGACTTCCGCTCGGGCAGCATCGCGCAGGACGATATCGCCACTCACCTCGCCATCCGCGGTGAGGGCTTCTTTGCTGTGCAGACCGCCGAAGGCGAAGAAATTTACACCCGCAACGGAGCGTTCTCGGTGGATGCCGAGGGCAACATGCTCACCAGCCACGGCCACACCATGGCCGAGGGCATCGTGATCCCCGAGGGAGCCAGTGTGGCGATTGCGTCCGACGGCATCGTCACCGCTCAACTCGACGGCGAAGACCCGCAGCAGATCGGCCAGATCCAGATGCGGCGCTTCATCAACCCCTCAGGCCTCGAGGCCCTGGGCAGCGGGCTCTACCGGGCTACCCAGCTGAGCGGCGAAGCTCAGATCGGCAACCCCGGTACGCCAGGCTTCGGCGAGCTGCTCTCGGGCGTGCTCGAGACCTCCAACGTCGACGTCGCCGAGGAACTCATTGCCATGATCATGGCCCAGCGCTCCTACGAGCTGAACTCGAAGGTGATCTCCACCTCCGACGAGATGCTCCAGGTCACCAACCGACTCAAGTAAGGGGTTCCTGATGCGTAGCTTCTCCCCCCTAGCTCTAGCCGCCGTCGGTTTCTTGACAGCGGCTCCCGCCGCGGCCGCTCCCCTCGACCGGGAGCAGGTCCGCGACGCGGTGCAGGAAGCGGCCCGCCTCAACCTGCCTGACACCGTGGTCCAGATCGAAGTGCACGACCTGACGGTCCGGAGTTCCCTGGAGGTCCCCCCACATACCGTGATCGGTCTGCGGGTTCGGGCCCAAGGAGGTGAGGATTGGCTGGGTTCGGTCGGTTTGACAATCGACGTCAGCGCCGAAGGTCGGGTTTTGCGAAGTGTGCCCGTAACCGCCGAGATCACCGGAATGATCGAGGTTCCGGTTCTCCGCAACGCCGTCGCACGTGGCTCGGCCTTGGGCCCGATGGACCTTGCCATTGCCCGGCGTGAAGTCAGTACCCTGCCCCGCGGAACCATCCGCGATACCCGCAAGCTGCTTGGTCGCACCCTTCGGCGGGACCTGAGCATCAACCAGATCGTCAAGGAATCGGACCTGGAGGTTCGGGTGGATGCGAAGCGGAATCGCGTCGTGACCCTCGTCCTGCAGACCGAGGCTCTGCGCATTCTTGCGCCCGGCATCTTGCGGGAAGATGCCCGCATCGGAGATCTCGTCAGTGTGCTTGCCACAGATACCCGCAGGGTGGTCCACGGGATCTTGCGTAGCCCCGACTTGGTTGAGATTCCGGTGGCGCGGGTCAGCGCCCGATTGGCACCGACCTTGCAGACCCAACGAGGGAGGGCGACGAACGCCCTCGTCGCGCGGTCTGAGTCGCCGCAAGAACCGGTCAGGAGTTCACCATGAAGCGCGCATCCCTCACCATTCTGATGAGTCTTGCGGCAACTCTCGCCGGTTGCGCGGGTCCGCGCGCTCAGTCGAACTCTTTGGACACGGCCATGGAGCCGGTCATCGCCGAGCGCCCCCAGCCGACCAACTCCAATGGTGGCTTCGTCTACGGCGGGGGCTCTCTCTACAGCCCCCGCAAGGCCCGCCAGATTGGCGACCTCGTCACGATTCGGGTCGTCCAGAGCACCGCAGCCGATACCACCGCGGGAACGAACTTGAAGCGCAAGAGTGACATGTCCGCCAGCGTCAGCGCCCTCTTTGGGCTCGAGACAGTGATTGCGGACATTCCCGGAGGTGGCCCCTCCCTGAGCTTGGGCGCCACCACAAAGAACGACTTTGACGGTACTGGTGGCACCAACCGTGCGGGGAGCCTGTCCGGCACCCTGACGGCGCGTGTCGTCGAACTGCTCCCCAACGGGCACCTCGTTGTCCTCGGGAAGCAGGCGGTCAAGATCAACAACGAGGTGGAGGTCCTGGCCATACGTGGCGTCGTAGACCCCCGCAGCATTGCGGCCGACAATTCCGTGTTCAGCACGGCGATCGCCGACGCTCGCATCGAGTACGGCGGGACCGGCGTGGTCGCAGGTAAGCAACGTCCGGGCTGGTTCAGCCGCGTCCTGGACATGGTGTCGCCCTTCTAGGGCCCGGAGTTCGTCATGAAGCGCATCCTCGTCTTCGTCTTCGCCATCCTGCTGGGCATCGGTCTCTCGGTCCCGGCCAAGGCCGCCCGAATCAAGGATCTGGCCCGCTGGGAGGGCGTCGAGGAGAACCCCATCGTTGGAATCGGCGTTGTCGTGGGCCTGCAAGGCACCGGTGACGGTGGTCTGGCTGTGCGCAACATGCTGCGGAACGCCATGGCGGCCCTCGAGATGGACATCGACGAGAAGTCCCTGAAGGCCAAGAACGCGGCGCTCGTATCAGTTACCGCTACGCTCCCACCGTTTTCCCGTCCCGGAAACCGGGTGGATGTCACCGTGTCTTCGCTTGGCGACGCTCGCTCGCTCAGCGGCGGCACCCTGCTGGCCACCCCACTGCGGGACGTCGAAGGACGGATCATCTGGGCTATTGCTCAGGGGTCCCTCGCCATCGGCGGTTTCTCGGCCTCTGGCGGCGGTGGCAGTTCGGGCAAGAACCATACGACGACGGCCCGCGTGCCCAGCGGCGGCAAGGTGATTCGGGAGATCGCATCTAACCTCTTGGATCGGGACGTCATCCGATTGTCGCTCCGGGATGCAGATTTCAAGACGGCGGTCAGCGTGGGTCGGGTCATCAACGCCCAGCTCTTGGGCGACTTCGCCCACGCCCTCGACGCCGGTACGATCGAACTACGGGTCCCGCCCCAGTACCTGGGCCGGGTCCCCGAACTCGTAGCCCGGATTGAAAGCGCCGAGATCGAACCCGATCAGGCGGCCCGCGTGGTCGTGAACGAGCGCACCGGAACGGTGGTGATGGGCAGCAAGGTCCGTATCGCGACGGTCGCCGTGGCTCATGGTGGCCTGACCTTGGAGGTCGACACCAAGCTGGGCGTCTCCCAGCCGGGCGCCTTTTCGGGCGGAACCACCGTCGTGACCCCGGAGACCAACATCGATGTCCGCGAAGAAGAGGGCAAGCTCGAGGTCTTGGGCGGCGCTTCGATCGGCGAGGTCGTCGGCGCCCTAAACCAGATGGGCGTCTCGCCCCGCGACCTGATCTCCATTCTCCAGGCGGTGCGTGCCGCCGGTGCGCTAGACGCCGAGCTGGAGGTCCTCTAGCGATGACCACCATTGACCCGAAGGCGGGGTTGCTTGCCAGCCAATCGCTGCAGCTGCAGCAGCAGGCCGACGCAGCCGCCGGTGCGGTAACAGACGCCCAGGATCAGCGTGATCCCGAGCGCCTGGGCCGGGCCGCCCGCCAGTTCGAGTCCTACTTCATCAGCATGATGCTCAAAGAGATGCGCAAGACGGTTCCCAAGGAGGGAGGTCTCTTCGAGGGTCAAGAGATGGATACCTGGATGGGTATGTTCGACCAGGAGATCGCGACCCGCATCTCCGAGGGCAAGGGGCTTGGCCTCGCCGCCTCCTTGCTCGAGTCCATGGAAAACCAAGGTGTGGGTGGTACCGAGACCCTGGGTCTTACCGCCTACGCCCGCGCTGCCACCCCTCCGACCGCCGCAGTTCCGGCTCCGGTCAGCTCCGTCCTACGCGAGGGCTGGTCCTGGCCCCTTCCGGCCGGAGAGCCGGGGCGGCTGAGCTCGGGCTTCGGACACCGCCTCGATCCCCTCCACGGCGACAAGCGCCACCACGCCGGCTTGGACCTGGCTGCTCCCCGGGGCACGCCTGTCCTTGCGATGGCGAGCGGTACTGTTGTCTATGCCGGCTCCAAGGGGGCCTACGGAAACTTCGTCGAGGTCGACCACGGCGACGGTGTGCGTAGCCGCTACGCACATCAGCACGACGTCCACGTCGAGGTCGGCGACCGCGTCGAACAGGGTGATCAGCTGGGGACCGTCGGGTCCACTGGCCGGTCGACTGGTAACCACCTGCATCTCGAAGTTCGGGTCGATGGAAAGAAAATCGATCCGGCCAACTACTTGAAAAATCACTAAGAACCCAGACGTGTGCCAAAATGTTGAAGAAAGATCTAAAGAAATTCCTACGACCGCCGATAAGGCGAAGGTGCACGTCTTTCAACCAGAGCCGATGTGCTGACAAGCCGGTCAGCAATCGAGACGGGTACAAGGAGTAAGTCATGAGGATCACTGGACCTGATGTGACTGCGGCTGTTGGTTTCCAGAAGAAGGAAAACGCCGAGGCCGTCGCGGCCAAGGAGTCGTCCAAGACCGACAGCGCTGAGAAGGCGGGTCTCGCCGCCCCTTCGGCCTCAACCGTTGCCGACGACGCCACGGTTTCCCTGAGTGAGCGAGTGAGTGAAGTAGGGCAACTGCGCGAGGCCGCGAAGGCCGAGCCCCGACTCCGCGAGGAAGTCGTGGAGAAGGCCAAGGCAGATATCGCCAACGGTCGACTGCAGGCGGATCCACTTCGGCTGAGCGAACTCATCGCCCGCGATCTCTTCTAGAGAGACCTTCTTTTTACGAACGTAGCGATTCCCCGGCTCCGCGTGAGCCGGTCCGGTAGAGGTGCGCCCGGGACCCCAGGCAAGGTCTGAGCCCGACGCAAGAGCTGTGTGCCCCCGGCTTTTCGATGTTGGCACGGTCTCTGCAACTCCATTCCCATGCGGACCAAAGGCCCGCGGAGCAAGGAGAGAACATGAGCACGACCATCCCCTGGAACCCCCTCCTGGATGCCCTCGATGCGGAGGTTGCCCTCCTTCGGGAGCTGCTGAGTCGCAGCGTCGCGGCCCAGGAACCCCTCACCAAGCTGGATGTTCCTGCGGTCGAGACTTGGGCGGTCGATCACCGACAGCTCCTCGGTCGCTTGAATGAGTGTTCGAAGCAGCGTGCTTCCGTCCAGGAGCAGTGCCTGCCTGCTTCGATTCGAGGCGTGGCCGGGCCGGGCCCGGTGGCCCAGGCCATCACCCTGCACGCCCTCAGCCAACGAGCTCCTGCGCCCGTTGGCAAGCGACTGCGTCAACGGCGTGACACCCTCCGCGGTTTGCGGGACGAGGTGGCCCTGGTGGCCAGCCGGAACGAAGTACTGATCCGACAAGTCATCGACTTTACCGTCCATCTCGGCGAGAGCCTTGTGGCTGCCAATGCAGACAACTCCTACGACGCCGAGGGGCAACACAACGAGTCTGGCGCGACCGGCGCCC
>CAZQTQ010000094.1:320-12337 GCA_964596025.1 uncultured Rickettsiales bacterium | reverse complement strand
CCTTCCTCATTCGCCAGCGCTGGCCCAGCAGCGCCGGTTTTGGGACGGTCGGCATCCACGGAGCCGTCGGCTTCGGACTCTTGGATCTGAGCGGCGAATGGGGCATGTGGCTCAATGAAGAGCCGGCCCAGGCGCTCTACTTCGCCGCGGAGCTCGAGCCTCTCTGGGGGGAGTTTGTACTGTCGCTTCGGCACTACGACATCGGCTACGCCAACCCCTTCAATCGCGGCGAATCGGCCCCGGATCGGGTGGCCGGCATCTCAGCGCGCGGCGAGCAGGGCATCCGCTTCAAGGCCACGCTCAAGCCTATTTCCCAGCTTCGGGCGGCGCTTCGGGCTGATCTCGTTCGGAACCTCACCTACGGCGTCTTCGACTTCGAGTTCCGTACGACGGTGACCGGGAAGCCCACCGATTGGCTCGACCTGCGTGCCTACTTCCGCTTCGCCAACCAGAACCTCGCCGTCAACGGACGGGAGCACCGCTACGGCGGAGCCATCGAGGAGGAGCTTCTAGGCGAGTACGGCGAGCTCGACGAGGAATACCTGGACGAGGAGACCGAACGGGCTGGCGAACGCATCACCTTGGGGGGCACCGTCCGGCTGCAGCACCGCGACGTAGGCAACATCTCCTTCCGCTACAAGCGCGACTGGATCGACGCAGGCAAGACAGTAGAGAACAGCGGCGGGAGCTGCGAGCTCTCGATGCAGCAGGGCCAGAGCTTCCGGATCGTGGGACGGGCCCACCCCCACAAGACCTCGACCATCGGCGGCGGCTTCTTCTACGCCGACGACGACGTCCAAGGTGAGAAGAGTGGGCTCTCGGCCGATGGCTCCCACTCCGCCTACGGCTACGTCCTCGTGGAACAACGCATCAAGGACCGGGTCAAGCTGCGCCTCCGCGGCGGAATCGGTAAGAGACTGCCCGACACCCCGTCTGGCTGCGACGAGGGGGACGCAATCCCGCTGCCGACGGTTGTCTACGAGCCGACCGACTACCAACTCAGGGCCTACGGGGACCTACTCTTTACTATGCGAGTGACCTTCTGATGCGGCGGCCCACAGCCCCTCTGTTCGCTGTGGCAGGCCTCGCGCTCTGCGTCATCGGCCTGCCCCGGACCGCCGAGGCGGTCGCCGTGGGAGACCTCGTGCTGAGCGAGCTGATGATCAAGTCGTCGTCCACCGTCGAGTGGATCGAGATCTTCAACGCCAGCGGCCAGTCCATCGATCTCTCTGCCTGCAGCCTGCGCGAGGGCACGGACACCTCCGACCTGGGTGCCGTCACGATTGGCGCGGGCGGCTACGGCCTGTTCAGCAGCGGCGGAAGCTGCGTGGTCTACAACGATGAAGAAGACTGCAGCCGTGGATCAGACGGCGGCTACAGCGGCATCACCCTGAACGACACCAGCCAAGAGACCCTGGAAATCCTCTGCGATGGGACTACCGTCATCGACTCGGTGACCTACAACTGGGCAGACTTCGACGCCGACTGCTCCGGCAACGGCATCTGCTCGGTCAACCTGGACCCTGGGGCGATGACGGCCAGCGACAACGACGCCTGGACCAAGAGCTGGTGTGTGCCGCCACCCACCGTCTTCGAATACGACTCCCTGACTCGCGAGATGGTCTCGACCCCGGGCACTGCAAACGAATGTCCGACCGCGGGACCCAGCTGCGGCCCGGGCGACGCCATCTTCTCGGAGTTCATGATCGCGCCGACCTCCGCCAGCCGGGAGTGGTTCGAGGTCAAGGTCACCACCGGTTCCGGCTGCGACCTGCACGGATGTACGCTGCAGGAGGGTCCCTTCGACACCATCACCGAAGACAACCTGACGAGCGAAGAGTGGGACTCTCACGTCATCGACGCACCGGGCAACGTGCTGAGCATCGAGAGTGGGGGCTACGCGCTCTTCGCCAAGACCGTGGACACCGTGGCTGGCATCGAGGGTGAGAGCGACGCCATCGAGGCGGACTACAGCTACAAGGAGGTCTCGCTTGGGAACAGCGAGGCCGGCTACATGCACCTGCTGTGCAACGGCACCCTCGTCGACACCGCGTCCTACGACTGGGAACGCTTCGAGGACAGCTGCCAAGGTCTGGCTTGCTCGGTCAACCTCGGAGCCTCGGCCGAAGACGACGCGAGCAACGACGACCTCAGCCAGTGGTGCCTTCCGCCCGAAGAGCCGATCTACCCGGCGAGCGACGACGACCGCAGCCCCTTCATCGGAACCCCTGGGATGGCCGGCGCCTGTATGGAGCGCAGCTGGCCGGTGGCCGGCGAGCTGCTCTTTACCGAGCTGATGGTGGCGCCGATCTCGAGCGACGAAGGCGATTCGTTCCCCGAGTGGTTCGAGCTGAGCAACTTCAGCAACCGAAGCCTGGAGCTGACGGGTTGTCGCTTGGAGCGCACACGCTACGACGACGACACCGGCGAGATCGACGGGGGAGCTACCACCGACTACACCTTTGGCTCAGAAGGCCAAGGGGTCATGCTCTCTGCAGGAGCAGTGCAGGTCTTCTCCAAGACCAAGTGCATCGATGGGCGAGAGGCCGAAGGCGGGACCTGCACCCGCGGCGAGCTTCTCTACTCCAGCGTGTCGTTCTCCAACTCGTCCAAGGAAGACGTGGCCTTGTGGTGCCCCACGGGGGCCCCCGGCGAAGCCTTGGTGGACCTGGCGGGCTACGACATGACCCGGACGGGGCTGCGTTCAGGTCATGCGCTTCAGTACTACGCCGGGGACGTCCCCGAAGAGACGAGCAACGACGAGCCGACCGCGTGGTGCGAGGCGGGCTACGATTTGTGTGTCGATTACTTGGTGACAGACGAAAACGAGTGCAACTACGGCACTCCCGGTAGCCACGATCCCTGCACGACGGGACAGGTCGAGGTCCCCGAATCGGGGCCGGCCTGCCGTTGCTCCGCTGCGGAAGCTCCGTCGGCCGGAGCTGCAGCGGCCCTGCTCTTAGGTATAGGCCTGCCCTGGGTCCATCGTCGGAGACGCGGCTGATGGAGGGGCTCAGGACGAAGCAAGCCCGCGGCCACGGCTGGCTGCTGCGCTTTGCCGCCGCGGCCGCAGCCGGGTCAGCCCTGATCTTGGTGACCACCGGGGCAAAGCGGCCTCAGCCGCGCGCGGATCTCATCCGCATCCATGTCCTCAACGTCGGCCAGGGCGACGCCACGATCATCGAGGGGCCCCGCGACGAGAAGGGGAACCGCCGCATCCTCATGGTGGACGCCGGCGAGAGCGTAAAGCAGGGCAATGAGGCTAAGCACGTCGTCGAACCCTACCTGCGCAAGAACACCGACGATGGAGCGAAGGGACGACCGGTCCTCGACGTCGATTACTTCATCCCGACCCACTACCACAAGGACCACATGGGCTGGAACAGTGGGGACGAGGGGACTGGGCTCTTCTATCTCTGGGAGGCGCTGAACATCCGCGTCGGAAAGATCCTCGACACGGGAATCGACTACGACGCCGCCGGCACCGGCGACAAGATGTATCGGCAGTGGGTGCAAGACCGGGGGGTCCAGCGCGAAAAGTTGGCTTTTGACCAGCTTGGCCCCGATCGGCAGATCGATCTCGGCCAAGACGTCTGGGTCGAGGTGCTGGCGAACGCGGCCGAGGTGGAAGGGCGGGGCCGGGTGGTCAAGGACCGCTGGATCAGCTCGACGAGCCAAAACGACTTTAGTACAGCGATCATCGTCCATTACAAGAAGTTCGACTTCTTCGTGGCTGGCGATCTCAGCGGCTACCTGCACGAAAGCTGGGGGTCCTGGTACCACAGCATCGAAGCGGCGACATTCCCACACCTTCGACCGACAGAGGTCTACCGCGTCAACCACCATGGAAGCCAGTGGTCGAGCAATTACCCCTTCTTACAGCGTCTTCAGCCCCAGGTTTCCGTCATTAGTTGTGGGCGCGGGCACAAACATCCCAACGAATACACAGTGCAGCGCCTCCTCGGCTGGGAGGACTACTGGTCCGGCCGGCCGATGGGCTCGGACATCTACCAGACCAAGAACGACGACGGCTTCGCCTTGGACGGACCCCACCCCCACAGCGGACGGACTCAGACCGTCGCCAACGGCACCATCCTGATCGAGAGCGACGGAGTCACGAGCTTTGCCGTCACGCTTCCGGGCAAGGAGCCCATCGTCTACCCGCTCGACCCCTATGACGCCTACACGGACATCCCTTGGACGGTTCGGGAGGCGCGCAAGGACCAGAAGGAATGGGTCGGTAGCGAATCCGATGATGCAGGACGCTACAACGAGGTCTACGATCGGGAAGACGTCGAGTCCGGCAAGGTCACGGCGCCCGAGCGCGACGACCCCGATGGCGGCGGAGACTAGAGGAGAAGGCAGTGGAAGCAGTTAAGCGCGCCACACACGGAGCTGCAGTCGGCCTTGGAGCCTTGCTCCTTCTGTGTACAACTGCGGTCCCGGCCGATGCGGTCACGATGATCATCGGCGACCCCGACGGCTTCGGTATCGAGGACCCGAACGGGCAGGGGCTGGTGCGCGCTGACTCCTCCCACACCAACCCTGCCGACACCGATGGGGACGGCATCATCGAAGGAGGCGAGTACCTGCCGGACTGGCCCCCCGCAAACGGATCCTGCGCCATCGGCTCAGGGGACTCTTTTGACCTCCGTAGCTCTGACGAAGAGACCGACACCACTGGTGCCCAGTACACCGACCTCGCAGTTGAGGGAAACGGAAGCTCCGACGGAATTCAGTTCATCTTTGAGTTCCCCATCCCCCAGCCGAGCGACGTGGGCTACGGGAGCCTCCACTACATCAACTTCGTCTTCGGGGATTACGACGTCACCCCGGCAGAGATCGACATCGACGGAGAGACGGTCGAGATGGAGTTGCAGGGCTCGGGCAACGACGGTCTGGTCCAAACGGCCTTTGCCCCCATGGACTGGGCGGTGGTCGAGGATGGACTCGTCACCATCACCATTTCGGCACCCAACGAGCCCTACCTGGCCTACGACTACGCCCTGCTCGACACCTCCCGCCTCGCTGACGGCGACGGGGACGGCATCCCGGGCTCGATCGACAACTGCCAGAGCACTCACAACACCGACCAGAGCGATGTCGACGGGGACGGCGTGGGCGACGTCTGTGACAACTGCGAGGACACCCCCAACACCGACCAGATCGACAGCGACGGCGACGGCCCCGGAGACATCTGCGACCTCTGCCCCTACGACCCCCACGACGACCAGGACGACGACGGCTTCTGCGTGCCCGACGACTGCGACGGCGACGACCCCGCAGTCAACCCCGACGCCTCGGAGATCTGCGACGACGGCATCGACAACGACTGCGACCTGTTGACCGACGGGGACGACGAGGAGTGCCCCGACGTAGGCGACGACGACGACGACGACAGCGGCGACGACGACAGCGGCGGCGACGACGACGACGACGACGGCGGCGACGGCGACGGCGGCGACCTGGAGGCGACCTTGGGCGCCGGAGAGGGGTGGGACTACGACGGCGGCTGCAACTGCAGGCAGGTCGTGCCCTCAGCCGCAGACCTATCGTCCCATGGCCTGGCCCTCGCGGCGGTCCTCTTGGCTACCGGCGCGCTACGCCGCCGCCGCTCCTAGCCGAACCCCGCGGGCCATGACGCCCTTGGACATCCTTCGCCGTGCTGGTCCCCCGGCCCCGCCGGAGCCCAGCCCCCCGGTCCTGGCCGCCGCAAGCAACCTGGTCGCGGACGAAGCAACCAGTACCCTGCTGCATATCCGAGGCGCCTGGCACCAAGCCCGGGGCCTCGTCTCCAGTGCTCAGCGACGGGTGCGCCGCTCCGTTGGCTCCCGGGACCGACGGCTGCTGGGCGATCTTCTCTACGCCCTGATTCGAGGCGATCGGCTCATTGGCCTCGCCTTGGAGCAGGCCGGGCTCCCCCCGAACCCAGATCCCGCTCAGGCGGCCCGGGCCCGGGTGTTAACCGGCCTCTGCCTCTACTTCGGTCTCCCACCCGAGCGGGCCGCTGCCGCATGGTCCGGCCCCGCACTGAACTGGGCCGCCTTCGCCTCCACCCAGGACCTCCTGCTCGGCTGGGCCGAGTCCGAACAACCCACTCCAGCTCAGGCCTTGGGCGCCGCAGCTTCCCTGCCGGACTGGCTAGCAGCCCTCCTCATCGAGGACCACGGCGAGGCCGCACCCGAGCTGGCCCGCGCCTTGAACTGTCGCGCCCCCATTTGCCTGCGAACCCTCGGCCCGGCAGCGGATCGGGATCTGCTCGAGATCGCGCTTCGCCAGCAGGGCTTGGCCGTCGAAGCCACGGCCTTGAGCCCCCACGGGCTGCGGATCGAAGGACGCAGCAACGTCCACGAGCTACGCGAGGTCCGCGCCGGCCAGCTCTTCGTCCAGGACGAGGGCAGCCAGCTCGTAGCCGAGCTCTGCGCGCCCAAGCCGGGACACTGCGTGGTCGACGCCTGCGCCGGCGCCGGCGGCAAGACCCTGGCCCTTGCCTCCCTGATGACGGACAGGGGCCAAGTCCTCGCCACCGACATCCGGGACAAGGCCTTACGCGAGGCCCGAGGCCGCGCCAAAGCAGCTCGCCTGCACTGCATCCGAACCGTCCCTCTTGTGGAGGATGAAGCGAGTCTGCCACCGGCCCTAGCCCAACAAATCGGCCGCGCAGATCGCGTGCTTGTGGACGCTCCCTGCACCGGGACTGGCGCCCTCCGCCGACGCCCCGGTGCCCGGTGGCAGCTCTCTCCCTTGGACTTGGACCGCCTACCGGACGTCCAGAACTCCATCCTGGAACGCATGGCGCCGCTCGTGGCCGAGGGCGGACGACTCATCTACGCCACGTGCTCGGTCTTACAGCGGGAGAACGAGGCCGTCATCGAGGTCTTCCTCAGTCGGAATCCCAGCTTCCGTCTACTGCCGGTAGCCGAGGTGCTTGGAGCCGCGCGCGGGAAGGAAATCGGAGACGGGCGGGTTCTTCGCTTGCTGCCGCAGGTCCATGGGACCGACGGCTTCTTCGCCGCCGTCCTCGAACGGACGGAGCCCGGCTGAACCACGGCCTTGCCACCTCCTCCAACGGGGCCGGGCCTGCTAGGCTCCTTCGTTCCCTACCGAGGTCTCTATGCCCCCGCTCCGCACCGCACGTCGCTGGCTCCTCCCCCTTCTCGCTCTCCTGCTCGCGGTTCCGGCCGAAGCCGCAGAAGAGGCCGATCCCGTCCTGCAGGCCCTCGTTCTCGAGCTGGACCGGGCCATGGAGTTTCTCAGCGAACAGGAGCAGGCCCCTTACTTCCTCGCGCTCGAGGCCCAAGAAGGAGTGAGCTTGTCGATCACCGGCGAGGAGGGTGGCCTGCAGGGCTACCGGCCGAAGCTGGGGCGAATTATCCAACCCGACATCCGGCTCGGGAAAGCGCAGCTCGATTCCACCCATCCCCTCCGGGACGGGAGCGGCTTTTCAGGGGGCACAGGCGGCGTCCTGCCGGTAGGCAACGACGTCGACGTACTGCGGCGGGCCATCTGGCAAGAGATCGATGCGGCCTACCGGGAGGCTCGCGAACGCTACCAGCGCGTCCTCACCGATCAACAGGTCAAGGTGGACGAGGAGCTGAGCTGGGACTTGGCCCCCGTCGAGCCAACGGTCGATCTCCAGCCCTCGACCGCGGCCACCGAGTTGGACTTGGAGAGGGTCGAAGACCTGGTGCGCGCGGCCTCAGCGGTCTTCGCAGACAGCAACGTCCTCCTCGATCCGAGCGTGCGGTTTTCCCTGGACCAGCGTACGCAGTGGTTCGTCAGCAGCGAGGGCCACCGACTTCGCCACAACCTCCGCCTCTTCCGCATGGCCGTAGTGACCAATGCAATCGACGAAGACGGCACTACCTTGGAGCTCTACCGCTCCATCGACTTTGGAGACCCGGAAAAACTGCCGAGCAAGGAGGAGGTAGTGGCCCAGGCCGAAGAGCTGCGTAGGGTGCTCCACGAGCTCCTGGAGGCACCCGAAGAGGAGCCCTACCAGGGCCCGGCGATTCTCTCGGGGCGAGCAGCGGCCGTCTTCTTCCACGAGATCTTCGGCCACCGGGTCGAGGGGCATCGCCTCAAGCAAGTCGACGACGCCCAGACCTTCAAGAACCGCGTGGGCCAGCGCATCTTGCCGCCCTTTCTCTCGGTCTACGACGACCCCACCCGGCGCGAGATCGACGGCCAGTTCCTTCGCGGCAGCTACGCCTACGACAACCAAGGGGTGAAGGCGGAAGCGGTCACCCTGGTGGAGTCCGGAGTTCTCAAGGGCTTCCTCGAGAGCCGGTCGACAGTCACCGCCGAGGGAAGAAGCAACGCCCACGGTCGCCGGCAACCGGGGGCGGCCCCGGTTAGCCGCCAGGGCAACCTGATGATCGAATCCGCAAAGACCGTCGACGAATCGGAATTGCGGAGCAAGCTGATCGCCGCGGCGAAGAAGCGGGGCCTCGACTATGCCCTGTGGATCGACGACATCTCCGGTGGCTTCACCTTCACCGATCGCGACATCCCCAACGCCTTCCAAATCGACGTGATCGAGGCCTTCCGGATCTACGTGGACGGGCGCCCCGACGAGCGGGTCCGGGGCATCGACCTCATCGGCACCCCGCTACAGACCTTCGCTCAGATTGAACTGGCGGCCGACACCTACCAGGTGTTCAACGGAACCTGTGGGGCCGAGAGCGGCTGGGTGCCGGTGAGCGCGCGAGCCCCGGCGCTACTCGTCGCTCAGATCGAGACCCAGCGCAAGGGCAAGGGCCAGGAGCGGCCACCGCTCCTCCCGCCACCGGGTGACCTTGGGGTTTCCGACGGCAGCGAACAGCCCCTCCTCGACACCCTGGTGGCGATGGCGCAGTGGAGCAAGGACTCGTTGGCCATCGAAGGGCTGCCGAGCCCCAGCCGCGTTGACCTGGCAACCCTGGACCACGACACCTTCAGCGCGACGGCCGACTTTGGGAACCTCCAGCAGGCCAGTGGCACCCCACAGCGGCACACCCAGCTCGAGGTCGTCGTCGGCGACGACACCTTGAACTCGAGTCGCGTCAACGGAGGGGGAGTCGCGAGCTTGCCCTCGGCTCTGAACACGGTCTACTTGAGCCAGGATCCAGTCCCTAAGCAGTTCGCACGCGACCTGTGGATGGCGGCGGACCGAAGCTACAAGGCGGCTCTCCAGCGGCTGGGCTTCAAGCTGTCGATGCGGAAGTCAGCGGTAGGCAGCCCCCCCCCGCCGGATTGGTTGCCCTCGAAGGCCCACGTCCAGATCGATCGGATCGAGCGGCCCGAGATCGACACCAAGGCCGTCCAGGATCTCGCTACGAAGCTCTCGGCCCGCCTCCGGGGCCTGGGCCTCCGCAACGGAACCGTCACCGTCCGTTCGGACCAAGGCAACAGCTACCGGGTAAGCACCGAGGGGACCCAGATCATTCAGCCCGAGGGCTACGCCGTCGTCTACGTCCACGCCGACCTCCTCCGCAAGGACGGTCTGCGGCTGTTTGATCGCAAGCAATGGGTGGCCCGAACCCTCACCGACCTGCCCCCTTCGGAGGAACTCGGCGCAGCCATCGAGGCCATGGGGAAAGATCTCAAGGCCCGCGAGGCCTCCGCCGAGCTGCCCTACTACGAGGGACCGGTCCTGTTTGAGGGCGAAGCCGCAGCCGACTTCTTCCGCTACCTCCTGCCGAAGTGGTTTCGGGGCACGCCGCCAGCTCCTGAAGCGGGCAAGTCCTACGAGCAGCAGACCCGCAAGGGCCCACGCGAGGGCCGACGGGTTCTGCCGGGCGGGTGGACGGTCCATGACGATCCACAGGGGCACCCCGCCGGGCTCGCGGGCGGCTTTGCCTTCGATCGGGAGGGGATCCCAGCCCAAGCCGTCACCCTGGTCGAGGACGGCTACGTCACCGATTTGCTCCGCACCCGGGTGCCACGCGGCGACGGGAAGCCTTCGAACGGCCACGCCCGCGGCCCCATCGGCAGCTCCTGGACGGGCCGCCTGAGCCATTGGGTCGTCAGCCCCCCCAAGAGACTCTCCAAGGGCGCCTTTGACCGCGGAGTCCAGCGGGCGGTCAAGGACGCGCGCGGGGACAAGGTCTTGGTCGTCTACCGCATGGAACAGGGCCGCCCCGACTCCTTGCCTCGCCCCTCTCACGCCGTCTGGCGCTACACCGACGGAAGCGAGGTGCCAGTCCTCTCCTTGGAGTTCCAGGGCGTCGATCGGCGAACCCTGCGCGATGTCGTGGCCGCCGGCGGGAGCATGCAGAGCCGACCGTACCTCGACACCTCGAGCGGCGGCGGCCGGGCTCCGACCTCCAGCGGCCTGCCCATGGTGGTGCAGACCCCCGAGCGGATCCTCGTGGCCGACGTCGAGGTGGCCTTCCCTGGCGCCAGCAAGGAGCCCACCATCCTGCCGCCCCCGCCTTGGGGAGAGGGGTGAGCAGAACCTCTCCGCTCGTAGCCATCGCCCCGCTGGGGTTTGAGCAGGTCACCGCCGCCGAGATCCGCTCCCTGGGCGGAGGAATCGGCAAGACCAAGATCGGCCGCGGCCGAATTGACTTCGAAGGCCCAGCCGACGCCTACCTGCGTGCCAACCTGCACCTGCGGACGGCCGAGCGAATCCTCATCCCAGTGGGCCGCTTTGGCGCCCAGAATGCACGGGACTTCGCGCAACAGGCAGCCAAGCTGCCCTGGGAACGGTGGCTACCCCACGAAGCCGTGATCGAGCCGAAGATCAGCGTCAAGGCCAGTCGGCTCTACCACAGCGGAGCGGTGGCAGACGCCCTCTTCGAGGCCCTGGCCCAGCGGGGATTGGGGCCCGAGGCGGCCTTTGGTTTGGGGGATGCCGCCGCCCGAGGAGAAAAGGGGAACAGTGGCTCGGAGGGAATCCGACTCTCGGTCGATGTCCGGGGAACAGGAGACCGATGGGTCCTGTCGGTCGACACGACCGGCCCGGGACTGAACCGCCGTGGCTACCGGAAGCAACCCGGGCCCGCCCCATTGCGCGAGACCCAGGCCGCCGGCCTGTTGCAGGCCGTGGGCTGGGGCGGAGACCGGGCCTTCCTCGATCCGATGTGTGGCGCGGGAACCCTGCCCATCGAGGCCGCCTGGATCGCCAGCCAGCGGGCACCGGGTCTGGAGAGGAGCTACGCCTTTGCCCACTTCCCCGCCCACGATTCCGCCCGCTGGGAGGAGCTGCTTGCCTCTGCCCGGGAGGCGGCAAAGGGCACGGGCCCTCCCATCGTCGGGGCGGATTCGGCCGCTTCGGCTGTCCGGGCGGCGCGCGCAAACGCGAAGCAGGCGAAGGTCTTGGACCAGGTTCGTTGGTTCCAGCGCGGCCTCGGCGAGACCCCCATCGAATCCGGAGGAACACCGGGCCTCGTCCTGATGAACCCACCCTACGGAAGGCGGCTGTCCGCCCGAGGCCGCGGGCACCAACGGGGAGCCAGCGAGGCCGAACTCTGGGCAAGCTGGGGGGAGACGCTGCGGGAACGACTGCCGGGGTGGGCACTCGCCGTGATCTCTCCCCGCAAGGATCTGGCCCTAGCCTTTGGCGGAGGAGGACGCTCCCGACTGCGCTTTCAGAACGGCGGGATCACCGTCCACCTTTGGGTGTGGAGGGGTGCCTAAGCGCAGCTGGTCCCACAGACCAAGACTCTGGCACTGCGACGCTTGGAATGGGTTCCATCCAACCGTCAATGCCGCAGTGGTGCAGATAGAAGCGTCCCTGCCCTTGGGGGTCCGCGCTCCCCCCGTAGAGGCGATCCCCGAGGAGCGGCAAGCCGACAGACGCGGCGTGCAGTCGGATTTGGTGCATGACCCCGGTCTGCATCCTCGCCTCCCACAGAGCAAAGCCCCCAAGCTCACCGCGGCTCTCGAACTCAGTGACTGCCGGAAGCCAGCGTCCCCGGTGGGGTGTGTTGCGGCCCCGCTGCCAGCACATCTTCCGGCGGTCGCTCTTGTCGTGGGCCAGGGGACGATCGACGCGGTGTTCGGTCCAGCCCACGACGCGATCGCAGAGGAAG
>CAZQTQ010000094.1:0-310 GCA_964596025.1 uncultured Rickettsiales bacterium | reverse complement strand
GTAGGTCTTGCTCAGCTGCTGTCCCACGAAGGCAGCCCGGCCGGCCTCGAGCGCAGGGAGGGTCCGGGCGACGAGCAAGAGACCACTGGTCCAGGTGTCGAGCCGGTGGAGGATGCCGCCCGAATACCCCTCGGGCCAGGCGGGCTCGGCCTGCTCGGGGCGGGCCTCGAACAGAGCGTGCAGTACGCAGGGACCAGCTGGGTCCGCGTGGGGCGGGAAGACCGGAATCCCCGCCGGCTTGTCCAGCGCTAGAAAGCCCTCATCTTCCCCGAGAATCACCGGCCACCACGCTCCTTGAGGCGGCGGGCCA
>CAZQTQ010000093.1:0-12354 GCA_964596025.1 uncultured Rickettsiales bacterium | reverse complement strand
GGGTCTCACCTAGCTCTTCGCCTGGCCTCCATGGGTCAGGGACTGGGTGAGGTCGTCGCCGTTGACAACGGGACCCGTGACTGCTTCTCAGCCCTCGGCCTAGAGCCCCCAGGAAACCTCCGCTTCGTCCAAGGGGACGTCCGGGAACCCGAGGCCTGGCTGCCGGAGGTGGGCCGCCCTTCCGTTGTGGTGCACTGCGCCGCTCTGGCCGGGGTCTCGACCTACTACGCACAGCCCGAGGCTGTCCTTGAGGTCAACGGACTGGGCACGGCCCGGCTGCTCTCGGCCCTCGAGGCGGGTGGCAATCCGGCCCTCTTCATCAACCTGAGTACTTCGGAGGTCTACGGCATTGAGGCCCAAGGGGTGAGTGAGGCGGACCCGACCCCGGTCGGACCGGTGTCGGATCCCCGCTGGACCTATGCCGCGTCGAAGGTATTTGCCGAACACCTGCTCTTTGCACGGGTGCGCTCTCGGATGCTCGAGGCGGTCTCAGTCCGTCCCTTCAATGTCTACGGTCCGGGCCAGGTGGGGGAAGGTGCTGTCCGAAACTTCGCTGAGAGAGCGGTGCGGGGCGAGTCCTTGCAGGTCACGGGCGACGGGAGAGCAGTCCGCGCTTGGCTCTTCGTCGAGGACTTTGTCGAGGCTATCCTCGCCCTGGCATCGACGCCTGCCGCTTGGGGTCGGAGTTACAACGTCGGCAACCCCGAGGCGCGGGTCTCGACTCTGGAACTGGCACAGAAGATTCTGGGCGCAGCTGGTTCGGGGGCGGGGCTCGAGCTTGTCCCCCACCCCGGCCAAGATGTCCGGAATCGCTGGCCCTCCGTGGACGCCATCCAGGGCGCGACAGGCTGGCGGCCGCAGGTCAGTCTGGACGAGGGTCTGGAGAGGACAGTGGCCTTTTGGGCCGGGATCGCGGCCGAGAGCGACGCGGGTTAGGAGCGCCGGATGACTTCGTCTAAGCCCCCGCTAGGCCCGCCGATGACTGGTGAATCAGACCGGGTTCCTTCAGCAGAGCCTTCCGATCCATCGCCCTCGAGGCCGGCGCGGGCCTTGAGCTTCCTGCGCTCCATTCCCCTCTTGGGCGAGCTGCCGACCTCGGCTGCGGCCTTGCTCGTCGTTGGTTTGGCCTCGATTTCCATCCTCGTCTCGGTCGACCTCCTCGGCTTGGCGTTGGTCGTGGTCTATCGCGGCCTCGGCGACCTGCTGACCGTCTTGCTCGTCGCGCTGATCGTCGCCTACCTACTCGATCCCCTCATCGACCGCTTCGAGCGAAAGGGATGGAACCGCTCAGTTGCCATCGTCTTTTGCCTTGCCGACTTCGTGCTCTTGGCCGGCCTCATCATCCTCCTGCTCGTGCCCTACGTCGTCACCGAGCTGTCCACCCTGACGACGAACATCGACGCATACCTCGCCAGGGGCGGAAAGGAGCTCAAGTCCCTCGAGGAAGGCCTTCGCCAGATCACGGGCTTGGACCTCGACCTTCGGCTCGGTTCCATGACGGAGCAGATTCCCTTGCTCCTGGAGAAGCTGCCCCAGGAGAGCCTGAACCCCATCAAGGCGGCGGTCTCCAGGGCCGTGGGTTCGACCTTCGGATTGCTGGGCACCCTGGTTCAG
The DNA here is from genome assembly GCA_964596025.1 of uncultured Rickettsiales bacterium. Lineage (GTDB taxonomy): Bacteria > Myxococcota_A > UBA796 > UBA9615 > UBA9615 > CAZQTQ01. Next base: position 10,740 of record CAZQTQ010000093.1, on the reverse strand, counting down.
TGGGCGCTCTTCCCCATCTTCGCCTTCTTCTTCTTGCGCGACTTCGACGGCATGAAGAGCGGGCTCTTTTCCGTCGTCCCCTATCGCTTTCGGGAGCTGGTTGTCGGCCAGTACCGCGAGATCGACGCCAAGATGAGCCAGTTCATTCGGGGACAGTGCATGCTCTGCCTCGCCTTGGCTGCCCTCTACGGCCTCGGCCTGGGCCTCTTCACGGACATCGATCTTGCGGTGCTAATCGGCGTCCTCTCTGGGCTCCTGTTCGTCATCCCCTACTTCGGCACCTTCATCGGGCTCTTGCTCGGCACGGCCCTGGCCTTGCTCAAGTTCGGCCTCAGCGCCCAAGTGGCCTACGTCTGGGCCGTCTTTGGGGTGGTGCAACTCATCGAAGGGGCCCTCTTGACGCCGAAAATCGTAGGTGACTCGGTGGGCCTGCATCCGGTGGTCGTGATGCTGGCTTTGGTGGCCGGCGGAAACCTCTTTGGCTTCCTGGGCATCTTGTTGGCGGTCCCTCTGGCCGCGATCGTCCAGGTGGTCTTGGGGACGGCAATTCGGACCTACAAGGACACGCCGTGGTTCCAGGAGGGCAAGGAGGGGGCCCCATCGGACGATGCCCTCTCCTGAGCTTTCCGCCGGAGAGGTGGACGCGATCCCCGTCTTGGAGCATCGCCACTTGGGGACTGCGCCCTACGACGTCGCTTGGGCGCTGCAGCGGGAGCACCGGGAGCGAGTGCTTGGCGGGCAGGCTGGCGACCTCTTGCTCACGGTCGAGCACGATCCGACGGTGATCACCGCTGGGCGTCGTTCTCGGTCGGAGCACCTTCGAGCCACAGAGGACGAACTGGGGCAGCATGGGGTTCAGGTCCGTCAGAGTGAGCGCGGCGGCAGCTGGACCTGGCACGGCAAGGGCCAGCTCGTGGCCTACCCCATCGTTGCCCTCCGGGGCCGGAAACTCCGGGTGCCGGACTTCGTCGCGGGCCTGGAAGCAGCGATGGCGGCGGTCGTACGGCAGTGCTTCGAGGCCGCGGGTCTCCGAGCGACCGATGGCCTTCGGGTGGGCCGCCGGTGCCGCTACCCCGGTCTGTGGGTCGAGGCGCCGGGGATGGGCTGCGCCAAGCTCGGTGCGGTCGGAGTCCACATGCACCGGTTTGTGTCTCTGCATGGTCTAGCCCTCAACCTCGATCCGGAGCCCTGGGGCTTCCATTGGATCCTTCCTTGCGGGCTCGCGGAGGAGACGACGACCTCGGTCGCGCGGGTCGCTCGAGCTCTGGGCGGCGACCCCGCATCGCTGCCTTCGGTGGCCGAAGCGGCGGACCTGCTGGCCGGCATCTTGCCCCGGTGCTGGGCGAGCCCAGAGTCCTGGGCCTGTCCTCAGTTGGAGGCTCCGGGCGAGGCGGGCGCCACCCGGTAGATCAAGGTCGCTTCGTCTTCGTAGGCAAGGACCAAGCCTTCGTCCCCGTCCAGCACCGTGGTCGCTCCAGCGTAGGGCTTTACGAGCAGCGCCCAGGTCGCGCCAAAGCGCTCCCCAATGGGCTTCGAAGGGTTGCGCCCCCAGCCTCGGCCAATCTTGGTGTAGAGGTCCCACAGTTCGGGGTCCTCGAGAGCCAGGAAGTGGGGGTCGAGGCCTACGATGTATTCGAACTGCGGGCCGTGAAAGCTCAACTCGGGGAAGTCGTTCCATTCGAAGTGGAAGATCCGGCTGCCGTCCGGCGCCTGCCCGTCCAGCCACCGCATCGCCGGGGCGAGCCGCATGGGATCCGGCTCGGTCGCCCGCACGGTCTGCACTACGGTGTCGTGCGAGAGGACCAAGCCGAGCGCCAGTACACCTGCCGCGACGTGTCGGGCCCGGGCTGAGCCGATGCGTGGTGCGGGCGGGTCCAGATCCCGCAGGCTGAGGGCTAGAAAGAGGACGGCGAAGGGAAGAGCGTACTCGTGGAAGCGGGTGCCTATCAGCGCTGCAGCTTGGGCTGCGGCGGCGCAGGACCCAAAGAGGATCGCGACCCCCGAACGCCGACTGCGGGCCCGGGCGAGGGCCGCAACTCCGAGTCCAAGCGCGACAAGGGCCGGCCAGCCCAGGCCTAGCCAGTTGGCCCAGGTGCCGTCGCGCCACTCCAGCCCCACGGGAAGGCTGCCCGCGTTGAGGACTTTGAGAACGACGTGCTGGAAGGCGAACTCTACGGTGTGCGGGCTGTGGGGGTGGAGGCAGAGCCCGGCAAGCAGGCCGGCGAAGACGGCCCCGACGCCGCGCCAAGCGGCTGCGCCGGTGCGATGGCTTCGGGTGAAACGGTCGATGACAGCGTGGAGTACGGCTATCGGCAAGAGGGCCAGCGCTACGTGGTAGGTCCAGAGATAGCCCCAGGACAGCAAGAACACCCGCCGATTCTGGCCCCGGCTGAGGGCGCTCAGGGAGAGGACCATCCAGGCCAGGGAGAGCGCGCCTGCCCGCGGCATCTCCATCCGCAGTATGAAGTGCCAGGACAGGGCAGCGGGGGCGAGAGCGAAGAGGAGGGGAGCGGGGGCAGATTCCGCCCGTAAGAAGCGGTACAGGGCAAATACCGCGATGCCAGCGAAGATCGCCGCTGCGGTCTTGGTTCCGGTGACGGGATCGAAGACGGTGACAAAGGGCCACAGAGCGAGGTGGAAGAGCCATTGGTGGTCTACCCAGCCCTCGCCAAAGACGCTGAGCGGCATCCAGGGCATCTCGGCCCAAGGTCCTCGCTGGGCTATGGCGGCATGGAAAAAGCCATCAGAGCCGATGAGCGGAGAGAACCTGTGTTGGACGGCCAGCGCGCCAAAGACGATTGCTGCGAACAGGGCCAGTTCAGCACCCCAGTGTGGAAGAAGGGGGGAGGACTTGCTCCCTGCCAGGATCTCCCTGGAACCCCCAAGACCCGCGCTTTCGACGTCTCCAGCCATCGTCTCCATTGTCCGGGGCACCAGTCGTCCCCGCAAGATTGACACCGACGGACACGTTGCTACATTCCCAGCCGCCGGCAGCGCCGGAGTGAAGGCACGTAGCTCAGTGGGAGAGCACTACCCTGACGCGGTAGGGGTCGCCAGTTCAATCCTGGCCGTGCCTACCATCCCCAACGGCCCCAAGGACACATCCTTGGGGCCGTTGTACTTGGGGAAGGGGGTCCGCGCTCAGTCCCGCTCGAGGGCCCGCCGGACCGCGGCCTCTAAGCCACGGACGTGTCGGGTCAGTGGGCTTCGCTCACCGAGCAAGATGGCCAGTTCGTCCCCCGCCTGGTGAAGAGCGCCGATGGCTGCCGGCCGTGCTTCGGGGTTCGACCAGCCTTCGACAAAGGCCTGCGCCGAGCGGTAGAGCGAGAGCCCTGGCTCGCCCGCCTCCGGTGCTCGGGCTGCGCGGGCAGCTACGGCGTACTCCAGGTTCTTCCGGGCGCGGGGAATGTCTCCGGTACCAAATTGGCAGAGCCCCCGGGTGTATTGAATCTGTGCGTGAAGGGGGTGCTCGTTGCCGAGCACCGTCCCGGCCAGCATCGCCGCCTCATCCAGCAGGATGGCCGCCGCAGCCCAGTCCTGGCGGTCGCCGGCCGCGACGCCCTGCTCGTGAAGGGCGAGGGGGAGCCAGGGGCGTGGAAGGCGATCCATCTCTCCGCCCGAGGCCACGCGGGCCCTCTCGAGGAGAGCCTCTGCCTCCAGTCCCCGCCCCGCAGAGCGCAGTCCGCGGGCCAGGGCCAGGGCGAAGGGAATGCCCTCCTCCCGTAGCTGTCGGTCCCCCAAGCCGTTGTAGGCCTGGCGCAGACGGACCAGGCCACGGGCCAGCTCCCCGCGATCCACCAGGATGTCGCCAAGGGCCTGGAGGACCGCTGGCATCGGCTCGCTCTTGGCTTCGCCTGCCCCCTGGTGGACGACGACCCACTCCAAGAGGGTTCGCTCGGCGTCGTCCAGATTGCCGAGGAGGCCGTCGACTTGGGCGAGGCAGAGCTCCAGGTGTTCGCTCAGGCTGGCCGTCCCCTCAGCGCCCTCCTCGAGGCCGGGAGCTAGGGTCTGGAGAGCAGCCTCTAAGCCAGCCCGCGCCTTCGCAAATCGCCCCCCCTGCATGTCGAGGAGGCTGCCGTCGGCGGTGAGGTGGGCTCCCAGAACTTGGGTCCGAGTATCCGTCGCCTCCAGGTCCGCATGCCAGGCCTCCGCCTGCTCCAGCCAGGCTTGAGCCCGGTCCAGATCGCCGCGGCGTCGGAGGCCGTCGATGATGCGGTGCGCGACAGCGACTCGGTACGCCTCCCAGCGTGGGTCTAGAGGAAGTTCGACGAGGATGTCGGCCGCCTCATCCATGGTTTCGTCGCCGGTCTCGGTTTGGTCGAGGCGCTGGTGGAGGGAGGCAAACCATTGGGCGTTGCGGGCGAGCCGGTCCTCTTTGGATGTCGTGTGTCGCCGTTGCAGGTAGGCGCAGATTCGCGGTGGAAGCCCGACTCGGTCGCCGTCAGCGACGGAACAAAGCCCCAGCCACTGGAGGTCATCGACCGCCTCGTCGAACTTGGGGTCAATTCCCCGGAGGAGTGCCCGGGGGAGGGGGCGCCCGTCGACGCTGGCGAGCAGGCGTAGGGTCTCTCGCCCCTCCGCTCCACCCACTAGCATCCACGCCATCTGAACTACGGCATCGGCCCGTCGGGAGCGGGATTCCTCCGAACTGCGGCGCTCGAGCGAACTCTCCGCACCCACCCCATCGGCCGCCTCGAGGGCGTCCAGCGAACGCAGGAAGGACCCCTGCGCCTCCGGCATCCGCGCATCGGTGCAGCTCGCCAACCAGCCGGCCAGCACCTCCAGGGCATCCTCCCAGCACTCCACCTCGCGTGCGAGATCCCGCGAGAGTTGGCGTTGGACCCGGTCCTTGCTCAGGTCCGGTCGCCGGTCCAAGATTCGGATGCCGGCCTCCCGAAGCGGGAGTTGGCGGGGCTCCAGTTCGCTCACGCCGCAAGCATAGCGAGGCGAGAATGGAGGGGGGGAGTCGCGGTGGAAAGCGGATCCATCCCTTGGGAATCGCTTGACAAGCTGGCCGAAGCCACATAAACCGCCAGCCCTCAGGGCTGCGCCCGCGCAGGCGAACGAGAAGGATCTGGACCATGCCGAAGATGAAGACGCACCGCGGTGCCGCCAAGCGATTCTCGAAGACAGGAACTGGCAAAATCAAGCGCCAGCGCGCCTTCCACAGTCACATCCTGACGAAGAAGACCACCAAGCAGAAGCGGGGTCTCCGCGGGACTAAGATTATGCACCCCTCTGACGCCGCGAATATTGCGGTGGTCATCCCCTACAAGTAGCGCGATTTTGCGCCCCACCAGCGTCCCTGCGGTCAGGAAGTATCCGATGCCGCGGCTAAACGGGATGCGAAGACGAAGGAATTCGCCATGCCTCGTGTAAAGCGAGCCGTCATTCGACGCCGACGGCTGAAGAAGTTGTTCAAGGCCAGCAAGGGCTTCTTTGGAGGTCGCAAGAACCTCATTCGGACTGCGACGAACGCAGTCCAGAAGGCCCGCCAGTACCAGTACCGGGATCGCCGCGTTCGCAAGCGCGACTTTCGCAAGCTCTGGATCATGCGGATCAACGCCGCCGCCCGAAAGGACGGCATGAGCTACAGCCGCTTTATTCACGGCCTCAAGACCGCCAATGTGGGAATCAACCGGAAGGTCCTGGCCCAGATTGCTGTTGAGGACCCGCAGGGCTTTTCCCAGCTGGTTACCCTGGCCCGCAGCTAGCCGTTGGCCGCGGGGCCTCGAACCCCGCGCGTTTTTGCCGCCTGGGCGCCCTTGGGCTCCCGGATTCTTCTCCCACGTCTCTCCCCCGGAGCGTCGCGATGAGTGACGCGCTCTCGACCCAGGCATCCGACCTGGCGCAAGCAGCCTCCGATGCACTGATGGCGGCCGGCTCCGAGGCGGAGCTAGCGCGGGTGAAGTCGCTGTACCTGGGACCCAGGGGTACGATCACCCAGTTGCTTCGGGCCATCCCCGGTCTCGAGCCTGAGGAGCGGCGGACGGCAGGGCGGTCCATCAATGAAGCCAAGAACGAGGTCGAGACGCTCTTTGCCTCGCAGCGGGACGCGCTCAAGGGCGCGGCGCTCGGCCGGTCGTCGGAGCATCCGGTTGACGTGACCCTGCCCGGCCGCACCCCCTGGCACGGCCACATCCACCCCGTCACGCAGGCCTGGGATGCCATCACCGACATCTTCTCCTCGATGGGCTACACCATCCACGAAGGCCCCGAAGTCGAGACCGATTGGCACTGCTTCGAGGCGCTGAACATCCCGCCCGGGCACCCCGCCCGCGAGATGCAGGACACCTTCTACGTGGACGATGGCATCGTCCTGCGGACCCACACCTCCCCGGTCCAGATCCGAACCATGCTGGCCAACGAGCCGCCGCTCCGGATGATCTGTCCCGGTGTCGTCTATCGGCGGGACAATGACCTCACCCACACCCCGATGTTCCATCAGGTGGAGGGCCTCGTCGTTGACGAGAAGACGACGATGGCCGAACTTCGGGGGACCTTGGCTGAGTTTGCCCGCAGCTTCTTCGGTCCTGGCACCGAAGTTCGCTTCAGGCCCTCCTACTTCCCGTTTACCGAGCCATCGGCTGAGATCGACATCAGCTGCGTCTTCTGTTCCGGCACTGGTTGCCGTGTCTGCAAGAAGACCGGCTGGCTTGAAATCCTCGGCGCAGGCATGGTCGATCCAGCGGTCTTTGCTGCAATCGGAAGCGAGGCCTACGACCCCGAGCACATTCAAGGCTTCGCCTTTGGCATGGGTATCGACCGCATCGCGATGCTGCGCTACGGCATCGACGACCTGCGCCTTCTCTTCGAGAACGACCCCCGCATGTTGGAGCAGTTCTAGATGAGGGTTCCGGTTTCTTGGCTGGGCGAGTGGGTCGACTTGGAGGAGGGCCCGGAGCGCATCTGCGAGATCCTGACTGGAGGGGGCATCGAGACGGAGGTCGCAGCCGATGAGCGGCCATCCTGGGATGGGGTAGTCACCGCGAAGCTACAGCGCGTCGAGCCTCACCCCAATGCAGACAAGCTCACGGTGACTGCGCCCTTTGATGGCAGCGTTGAGTTCACAGTCGTCTGTGGGGCCACCAACCACAAGGTCGGCGACATCGTCGCATTGGCGACGCACGGCACCGTCTTGCCCGGCGGATTCAAGATCAAGAAGGGCAAGTTCCGAGGGGTTTCCTCCGAGGGCATGCTCTGTTCCGGGTCGGAGCTTGGCCTGAGTGATGAGGCTGAGGGGATTCTCATTCTGCCGCCCGACACGCCAGTGGGCCGCCCGCTTGCGGAGGTGGTCGAGGCAGGCGATGTGTTGCTCGAGACCGAGCCAGCCGCGAACCGCGGCGATTGCCACTCCATGCTGGGCATCGCTCGCGAGCTCTCCGCGGTGACTGGCTGGGAGCTTAACGGTAGGGCCAGCAGTCCCGAAGGCGATGCTGGGGCCACCATCTTCTCGGCGCTTCCGGTTCTTGGGCAGAGCAGGGAATCAGCGGGACATGGCGCCAACAAGGTCACAGTTGAGCTCCGAGGGGCTGGCGGCTGCCCTCGCTACACCTGCGCGGTGATGACGGGCGTCGAGGTGGGGGACTCGCCATCCTGGATGCGAGACCGCCTCGAGACCATGGGGGTGCGGTCCATCAACAACGTGGTCGATTGCACGAATTACGTCATGTTGGAGCTGGGGAACCCGCTTCATGCCTTCGACCGCCGGTCTCTTCGCGGGGGTTCAGTGTGCATCCGCCGTGCTGAAGATGGCGAAGTCGCAGTGACCCTGGACGGTGGCGAGCACCGGCTGGGGCCGCGGGATCTCGTGATCGCCGATGCGGAGGGCATCATCGCCCTGGCCGGGGTCATGGGTGGCGAGAACTCGGAGGTCCGTGACGACACCACTACCCTCTTCCTGGAGTCGGCACACTTCGACCCCATGACTGTCCGACGGACTGCTCATCGGTGCAAGCTCAGTACCGAGTCGTCCTACCGCTTCGCCCGGGGGGTCGACCCCGAGCTTCCCCAAGCGGCGCTGCTCCGCCTCATCGAGCTGCTCTCTCAGTGCGCGGGTGGCGAACTCTGCGGCGACATCGTTGACCTGTACCCGGATCGGGTGGTCCGTTCCCCCGTAGACCTCCGGCTCCACCGCATCCCGGACCTGTTGGGCTTTCAGCTGAAGAAGGACGAAGTGCTCCGGCTGCTTGTGCAGGCGGGCTTGGATCCTCAGGAGCGCACCGGCGAGGACGTCATTCGCGTCCAGCCCCCCAGCTACCGCTTCGATGTCGAGCGTGAGGTGGACGTGCTGGAGGAGATCGTTCGTCTCTACGGCTACCACCGCATCCCGGAGATTTGCCCTAGCCGACCGCTGCAGGCGGTTCCCCGTGGTCCAGCCGGCTCCAAGACGCAGGCGGTGCGGAGGGAGATGCAGCGCCTCGGGTTGAGCGAGTGCATCCACTTCTCGTTTATTGACCCGAGCTGGTTGGTTGATCTCGGGCTGCCTGAGGACCATCCGTGGCGGACTCGCCTCGTCGCCATCCAAAACCCGCTCTCAGAGGTGGGTGGCGTCCTGCGGCCCACCCTCTTGCCGTCCCTGCTCCGAACGGCGGCGCGGGCGCGGGCCATGGGCAGCGATGATCTGCGCCTCTTCGAGCTGCGCTCGACGTTCCAGATGCGGGAGGAGGGCTTCGAGGGTTTGATTCCCGAAGCGGGCGGGCGCCCCTTGGATCGTTCGCCAGTGCATGAGGCCCGGACCGTCGCAGGCCTTCTGGCCGGTCGCAGGGCAGCTTCGGGTTGGTCTCAGGGAGGCGAGACCGTGGATTTCTTCGACATTCGGGCTTGTGCGGATGCCCTTGAGACCCTCGTGGGGTGGCGAGGCTACCAGTGGGCGACTGCCGATCTGCCTCCCTTCCTCCACCCCGGAGAAGGCGCGAGACTTGCGGCCCGTGGACCCCAGGGCGATGCCGGCTGGGTGGGGCGGATCGCTGCCCCCGCCTTGCAAGCCTTCGGCCTCGATGTAGTGGTATACGCCTTTGAGTTGAACCTTGACCAACTGAGGCCCAAGAAGCAGAAGCCCTTCCGCTTTGCGCCCCTGAGCCGCTTCCCTTCCGTCGAGCGCGACCTGGCCCTGCTCGTGCCGGACGCGGTCCCTGCCGCGCAGATCCTGGGGGAGGCGAAAAAGGTCGCGTCGAAGGGGGGAGTCAGCCTGCAGAGGGTGCACCTCTTTGATGTGTATCGCGGAAAAGGAATTCCTGAGGGTTGCCGTAGCTTGGCTCTTCGCTTTACCTTCCGAGCCCTCGACCGGACATTGGAAGACAAGGCGGTTGACTCGGCGATGAACCAGGTGGGACGGCACCTCGAGGCCGTCGAAGGAGTGAGGGTGCGCGGATGACAGATCTCGTTTTTCCGAAGCAGTGGGCCGGCTCGCTGCTTGCCGTCTTGCTGGGGGCTGTGCTGCTGCTGGCCCTCTCCTGCCAGCCCGAGATTGAGTACGAGCAGGTCAACCAGGACTCTGACTGCCTGACGGTCCGGATCGAGCCGCCCGTCTTCCAAGATGACGACGATTCGACCGGGGATGACGACGACTCTGCTGGCGACGACGACGACTCGGCTTCCGGGTCCGAGGAGGCGGCCGAGGACATTGCCACGATCAATCTCTTGTCTCGGGCCGGCGTTTTTGCGACCGAACTCATCGGCTCAGCCACCGTCAGCCCGACAATTGGTCCCGCCGGTACCCGGTTTACCGTGGTGGTCGTCCTCGACGACACCGGCACGACTGACGGAAATCCAGTGGAGGTGATTACCCGCGCGACCCTCAAGGTCGACAACGGTGACATCATCGTCAACGAATTCGACATGAGTGAGAGCCCGGCCGACGAAAGTCGCTGGGGGATCACGGTCGAGGCCGGCGGCGATCGGAGTACAACCATTCGCGACGATCTTTTGTGCGTCGCGCTCTACACCACAACCGAATAGAGTAGAACCCAGCGGGTGAGGAGGCGTGTTTTCCCCATGACCAAAGCCGACATCATTGAGGCAGTGTACGAGCAGATCGGCTTCTCGAAGAGAGAGGCAGCTGAGGTCGTCGAGACCGTTTTCGACGCCATGAAGGACACCCTCGCCGACGGCGAGAAGATCAAGGTGTCCGGCTTCGGGAACTTCGTTGTCCGGAGTAAGAGGGCTCGGGTGGGACGCAATCCCCAGACCGGCGCCGTCATCACCATTTCCGAGCGCCGGGTCTTGACCTTCAAGCCAAGCCAGGTCCTCAAGGATGCCCTGAACGGCCCCCAGCGAAGCGAAGGCTAGGTGCAGCAGGCGGGACTTCTGGTGATGGACGGGGCGGTCGACATCCCCGACAAGGTCTTCTTCCGCATTGGGGAGGTGGCTCGAATCACTGGGGTCAAGACCCACGTCTTGCGCTACTGGGAGAGCGAGTTCCGCTCCCTGCGACCGAAAAAAAGCCCCAGCGGACAGCGTCGCTACCGACGCAGCGACGTCGACCTCGTGTTGGAGCTAAAGGCTCTCCTCTGGGATCGAAAGTTCACGCACGACGGAGCCCGCGCAGAGTTGCGGCGCAGTCGTCGGGAGGGAACTAGTGTCGAGGATGGCGCTGCAGTGGCCACTTCAGTCGCTTCGGGTGCTCAGACCCCAGCTACGCCCGAGGCCCCCGCTGGGCCTGACCCCGCCACTTTGGCTGCCCTCGAGTCCAACCACGCCACCCTCCAGTCGCTTGCGCACGAACTGGATGAACTCCGA